>CAZDYZ010000237.1:0-1959 GCA_964509525.1 uncultured Acidobacteriaceae bacterium | reverse complement strand
CCCTCGCCCAAGCGAGTTCCGCTGGCGACGAAACCGATATCAACTCGCAATTCTTGAGCAGCCGGAGATACGCAAGGGAATCGAAGAACAGACCGCTCTTGATCGCATCGGGGAAGTGCAAGACATCGCAAACCTGGCATGCTTACTTGCCTCCGGCCAAAGCCAGTGGGTCACCTGTCAGTACATCGCTGCCGCCGGCGGATTTCGCTTGTAGAGAGGTTGGTGGAAGAGCCGCGTTTTAGCACCTGTTTGTTCCCCTTTGGCGACACGAGACTCGACTTACTCCTGCCGGGTGGTCGACTGAACCATTTCGACGAAAACCTCTCTTGCTTGCACCGGATCAGCAACTTCCCGCAAGAATGCGATCCGGGCTCCATGCACCCCATCCTTGGTTTTGAGGCCCAGGTGGAAGCCTAGGCGATCGACCGCAGTCATCTCGGCATCCTGGGCCTCAATGCCAGCAAACCGCTTCGCCAGCAGGATCAACGCCTCCTTGTGGTCGGCGTTCATGTGACGCATGATGTCGGCCTTGTGGTCGATCAGCGGATCGGGCTGTGCCTCGGAATACTCCGAGGCCGCAACCCATCCCATCACGCCAAAGCCGCCGACGAAGTAGATGTCCACGACGTCCATGCGGTAAAAGAAGAAATCGTCAAAATCGACCCAGTACTTGCTGTCCGGATAACCTGCCAGATAGAGAGAACGAGTTTCCGCCACATCCGACTCGGGTAGTCGCATAACATTGCCGATCAACGTGACTCTAGAAGCGCCGAGCGGTTGATCTCCAACATCGAACTCCGTCACGAACAGGCTGGCACGCGGATCCCCCTGCAAGTTCTGGGTGTGCATCGCCATGGTGCTGATAAGGAGGATTGGACGGCCCTGGGCATCCAACACATACGGCATCAATGAGCCAAATGGGAACCCCGGCTGTCTCCGGGACAGAGTCGAGAGAGTACCGGTCCGGGATGAATACATCAGTGAACGGGCCCGTTCGGCAAACGAGGGCTCAGGTAATGCCGGCCGAGCACTCGTCGAACCACTCGCATGTTTTCCAGAGGGCGAAGGCATTGCTGGTCACCGGATTCTTGACTAACGGATTATTTTACGAGGTGAACCAGCCTTAGGCGGGAGACTCCGCTCAGGAACTGCGGGCTCGTATTCGAGGGCCAGAACTACGCTTTATTTTAGCCGTCTTCGGTGCACCCCAGCGTGCCTTCATCAGTGCAGATGACTTCTTTCTCGCAGCGGCGCTCATTCCCGGACGGGCCTTCGTCTTCGCGAGAGTCGACGTCTTCGGTGCAGACTTGCCCTTCAACTTTGCCCAGCGCTCGCTGTTTCAGTGCCTCCGAGATCGGCTTGCGCACGGCTGCGCTTATCTGTCGACTTGTGCCAGGAGCGGTTGAAGAAGTTTTCGGTGGGCGGCCGCGGCGCGATGTGGTTGAAGTAAGCCCTTCAAGAGCGGCGATGGCTTAGTCAAGGCGGTTGTGCTCAGCTCTAAAGGCGGAGACTATTTGGAAGCGTTCTGGCTGTCAATGCTGACAACGCGGTTACTCTCCTGTGCCATTGGCGGCTGGATGCCGTTTGATCCTCTGCGATCAGCTCTCTCGGAGAACAATCGGTCATGCTCGAATTGTCCCGCTTCAAACTCGAGCTGTGAACATCGCGATCCACTGCGCAAAAAAGGGATCCTCGAAACGCACCCGTATGTTTCCTGCACGCTCTTCCTCGCGCAGAATACCGCGATCCATCAACAACCCCAGAGACCTCCGTACTGTGGATGGCCCTTTCCCCAAAGCCCGAACTACCTTCATCGACTGCAGATTGGTTCCACCTTCGCCAATTGTCAGGACCAAGGTCTTCTGCTGTATGGCGGTTAGGCCATTCCACAGCTGTGTGTAAAAAGGATCATACTGCCGGACGAGGCGTTCGAGCGCCCGCTTGACGACAATATCATCG
>CAZDYZ010000236.1:0-6557 GCA_964509525.1 uncultured Acidobacteriaceae bacterium | reverse complement strand
CCTGGATCTCGGGGTGCGGCGAGAGATTCTCGAAAGGCAGCACGTCTGACACCGGTAGCCCAACCACCGCCTCTGGCGACACGCCACCTGTCAATTCACCAAGGGACCGCACGATCGGCAGCCATTCGTCCAGTACGCGGTTGTCGGGAACAGCGACGATCAATGGCCGCGCAATGGCGCGATGCAGCAGGGAGTAGAAGAGCGCCTTTCCGGTGGGGGTAAGTCCGGACACACGAATCTGCGCTGCTCCGCCCTTGACTTGGGTAACAGCACGCGCGAAGGCAGCAGACTTTTCCACGTCCGCAAAGAGTTCACGGACGAACGGGAGGATCATCGCATGTCCAGTTTACCAGCCAATCGTTTGCACCTTGGAGGAGACGGAGTTCGTACGATTGATATCGCCACGGAGGCACGCGGGCACGCGGACACCGGAAGAAAGACTCCTGTGCATAGGCGAATGTAGAAAGTACGGACTACTCGGATGTCTCTAAGTGATGCGTAGAGCAACTCTCAGAATTCCAGGTGCAGCCGCACCCCAGGCACAGTCACAGGCCCGCGGACCTGGTTATATCCGGGATTGTTAATATGCTGCAGGTCGAAGGCAAAGAAGACACCGCGCCAGATGTGCGTAGTGTAGAACACCTCCTCAATGGTTTCGCGGCCGTAGGTAAGTCCGCCATCACCAAGAAGAAATCCCAGACCACCGTTGGCCAGGTATTCCTGATGGGCTTTCGAGATACCACTGGATGCAAACGCCGTTCCGGCGCGGTCCAGGCTGCGGTGCCAGCGCGTGCCCTTGACATAGACGCCCAACTCCAAGCCTTCGTTATCTTCGGTGTAGGCGAACGATTCATGTTTCCCTTCGTTCCAGCCCCAACGCCCAAACACCCAAATGTCGCGTGACATTTCCTGCTGGAAATTGAATCCAAAGCCATATTTGATTGTCCCCTGTTTGCGAGTGGCCGTGACATCAGAAGTGGGCGTGACATGGTTCAGATAGAGCTGCACTGCCTGCTCGTAGTCCCCCATATTGGCGTGATTGACATAGCTCAAGAACCGGATCGTGGTGTCTTTGTTCTTCAGTAGCTTCGGCCGCAGTTCAAGTTCAGTGTTTTCGGCCCGGGCACGGGCCACATCGGCGTCAAGGTTGGGCCCATTTGCGATTTTGGGCATCAGGGCTTCCGCGAAGCGCAGCCCCCAATTACGGTCCTCGTAATCGAACATCGCTCCGACGGTGTAGCCGCGGGTGTCGGCAGCGTAATCCCATGCGCCGTTGTTGGCCACGACCCAGTTCAGAAACTGGTAATGGCTGTCAGTGCCACCAACGTTGACGTCGAAGAAATCAGCTAGTGAGAACTTCCCGAATCGCATCTCCAATCGCCGTATTGGAACCTGCGTTGCCAGCGAAAGAGCCGTCCGCTCCACCTCCATCTTTTCTTTCGACAGCGGAATGATCTGCTGGATCATCAATCGCGCGATGTAGGGTTGCGCCCCGAGGGTAGGATTGCGCACCACATCCAGGTTGGTGAAACCCGCGAGTCCTAATGCCCCACTGATGCCCCGCCATCCCGCTTCTTCGATATCCAGATAAGCCATCGTGTGAGGTGTGAACTCGTAACCGCTATAAAAGGTGAGCACACGTGAAACTGCATGTTCGGCATCGTTTTTTAGGCTGTTGGTACCGCTGTATAGCGCGTAGAAGTCGCCGTGCCACTGAAAAACAAAGTTCGCCTGTCCGGAAAACCACCATTTCGAGGTCTGCGAGTGCTCGAAGAAGGTGGCGTTTCCGTTCGGAACGGGCGGTTGAGATTCCGGAGGAGGAGCATCCTGAGCGATCAATGCCTTCAGGGACATCGCCAGGATGAGCAAGCTGCCACCAAGGGGTCGTAGGACACGGGTCGTCCCGGAGCGCACAACCGATCGAATTGCAGCATTAATGTACATAAACGGACCTGGGCGTGCCCCTTCCAGGGAAGCACCGGGACAGTGATGCCGAGCCATCGGGAGCCAACATCCGCGCCAGATGGAGACTGCAAACTCGTCAGAACCTCCATGCGATGACAGCGCAGGCCCGCTGCCTGGTCGCAACAGCTTCTTATATCATACCGGGGTAGGGTATAGAAAGTAAGCCTGCACGGCACCAAACAGGTTTTTGCCCAGCCTCGGGAGAATCTGTTTACTGGTCGGCATTCTTCATGTGCAGGCGGATGTGGTCATAGGCATCGACATTACAGCTGGAGCTATTGCCCACCCGCGCCGGTACTGGCGCCCTTGCCAAGCAGGTTTCGCAAGACAACAAGTTCCGCTTCGACGGCCGTCCTCAGGCTGGGCTCTATGTCGGGTGCGAAGAAGGGAGAGTGGTTCGAAGGAAGCTTGACCCCGCTGGCCTCGGCTCGTTTGAACTGTGCGGGATTGGCGACGCCGAGCTGGAAATAGAACGACGGCACTCCTGCTTCCACGAAGTATGAGTAATCCTCGGAAGCCATGATAGGCGGCAGTTTCACCACGTTGTCTGTCCCCAAGGCTTGAATTAGTGCCTCGGTCAGTCGATTAGACAGCTGCGGGTCGTTGTACAACGCGTCGGCGGATTCCACGACCTGCACCAGGGGTGGCTTCGGAGCGTTCGCGCCTTCTGCCTCCGCTTTCGCCAAGCGCTCAATCCCCGACAGGAGATGCTGACGCACCTCCGGCGTGCAGGAACGAACGGTAAGCCCGAGATGAACTTCGTCCGGGATGATGTTGTGCTTGGTGCCGCCCTGGATGTAGCCCACCGAAATGACAGCCGGCTGGCCCGGTTCAATTTCACGAGACACGATGGTCTGCAAGCCCAGGATCACGCGGGCCGCGATCACAATCGGATCTACCGTTGTCTCGGGATTGGCCCCATGCCCCCCCTTTCCATAAATCGTGATGTTGACGGAGTCTGCGTTAGATGCTGCGTACCCGGGAGTGAATCCGACCTTGCCGGCCGGCAAGGTGTTCGTGGCGTGCAGCGCGAGGCCAATATCAGGTTTCGGGAAGCGAGTGAACAGACCGTCTGCGATCATATTCTTGGCGCCCATCCCACGCTCTTCTGCTGGCTGCGCGACGAGAATCAGAGTTCCGTGCCACTTCTTTTTCGTCTGCGCCATGATGATTGCGCTGCCGACCCAAGCGGACATGTGCACGTCGTGTCCACAGGCATGCATCACTGATACATCGTGACCGGCATCGTCTATGGCATGCACCGTGCTCGCATAGGGAAGTCCGGTTTTCTCCTGAACTGGCAGGGCATCAAGTTCAGTGCGCAACATGACCTTTGGTCCGGTCCCGTTGGGAAGAATGCCAACAATGCCCGTCCCCCCGACTTTCTCTGTCACCGTATAGCCGAGTTCTCGTAGCTGGGCAGCGAGCTTCGCAGCCGTGTTGACCTCATGCAGCGACAGCTCCGGGTGCAGGTGCAGATCCATATAGAGGGTTTGCAGCTGTGGATAGACGGAGTTTACTTCCGTGGTGAGAGGAGGGTAGGGTGAAGCGACCTGCGCCCAGGCATCCCATGCAAGGACCATAACCGCGAGGAAAATTGATCTCATCGAAGACCTCTGATGGCATTTCCAAGTGGGTCGCTATCTTACGATAAACACGAGTGATACTGCATATCGAAAGAATCTATGCCAAATTCATCATCTTTCAAGCATGCAAACAATCTAATCAATGAACCATAAATATAGCGATATAGAGAGGGCTGTGCGTACGCATGCACCAGCTTAACGATCAACCCGAGACCGAAATCATGCTAGAAAAGGGCCCGCTTAAGAAGCGGTACATATTTGCAAGCGATTTTGACCAAACCCTGAGCTTCAACGATTCGGGCTATGTTCTTGCCGACCTGCTTGGAATTCCGGAGGCAGAGTTTGAGCGCAAAGCCACGGGCATGGCCAAGCTGAACTTGGTCCAACAGGGAGGCGAGCTCGCGTATCTGCTGCTGCACGATCCGGAGTTCCGTACGAAAGTCCGCCGCCAGCACCTTTATGAAGCAGGGAAGCGGGTGCGCCTGAAACCAAATATTGACGCGCTTTATAGGTTCCTGTCTGAGGAAGTTGAGGGCTACCACTTCGACTTCTATGTCATTTCCGCAGGGCCAGTGGAAGTAATCCGTTCGGCTCTTGAAGGCATTATCCCTGCTGATCACATTTACGGGACAGAGTTCGAATACAACGCGAACGGAGAGATCGACAGGATTCTCCAGGTGACCGCCGGCTATGGAAAGGTCGCCGTCATCGAACAGTTGCTGGAGCAACTCAAAACCGGCCCTGACCGCATTGTTTACGTGGGCGACGGCAGTTCCGACATCCATGTCATGCTGCATATAAACCGGCGGGACGGTTTTACCATCGCTGTCTCCGAGAACAAATATCTGGCGCCAATCGCCAAACGGTCGGTCATCAGCGATAGCGCGTTAGCAATTCTCATTCCCATTCTTGAAGAAGTTGTCGGCTGGGAACCACGACTGATTCGCGAGCTGTTCGAAGCCAGGGGCCTCCTCATTCAACAGTGGGAAAAGGTCCAAACCGACATGGTCACTATCGTACCCATCAGCGTTCCTGTGGAAGAGCGTTCGGTAATCACTTTGGAATAGCGACCCTTCATTCCTGTCAATTCTCTTGTACCAGCATTCATCCCCAGTGTGCACCAGTTGACTGAGAGCGCTCTCGCAGGATCGACCGCCGTCGTGCTCAATTGGCTACAGACGAAGTGGTCGCCGGTCAAATTGTTGCACATGGGAGCGCCGCTGTTGTTGCATTGAGAGTGTGAGGATCAGGCTAGAAGACTCCCAGAGCGATTGAACTTGCTGCGGAGGATGTGAATTACGGAGCCAGTTACTTACGATGTTTTTGTTTGCGTGCCCAGTCTTGCAATCCTGGCACACCGCCCGCTCCGTGGACTTGAGTGACACCACGCTTGATCGCGTATGCGACAGCATCCGCAGCCGCCGCGCCGAGTGCATTCACGTCTCCATGCAGGTCACCGGTCGATAGCGCAAAGACCGCGTCGCCGTCAAAGTGCGTGTGCGCGGGTGAAATTACACGGGGCATGCCGCTGGCCGCCAGGATAGCCAGGCGCTGCGCTTCATGTTTGGTGAGCGCAGCATCTGTGGCGACCGCCACCAGTACTGTGCTCGGGTCTCCGAATGCCGTGCGCACCGTTCCTCGCCGCATGGTAGCGGCAGTGTCGGCAAACTCGCGCGAGGCCTTGGACGCTCGCGTGCCTGCGATGATACGGCCTGACTCCGGATCGCGAACGTCGCCGAAGGCGTTGACCGCAGCGAGCGCCGCGATCCGCACTTTCTGGCCGGAGCCCTCGCTGGCTCCTACTTCCTCCGTCCAGCAGCCGATTCCTCCTTTCATCGCACTCTCGATGCCGAACAGTTTTCCCACAGTTGCACCAACACCCGCACCGACGTTGCCCTCCATCACCGGAGTGTTGATGTCGGCCCTGGCCGCAGCTTTCGTAGCCGCATATCCCATAGCAGCGTCGGGGCGGCGGTGTGGATCACCAATGCGAAGATCAAAGAGAACCACTGCCGGGACGATCGGCACCTTTACCACGCCGGCGTCGAAGCCGATGCCACGCTCCTCACACCAGCGCATCACGCCGCTTGCCGCATCGAGTCCGAAAGCGCTTCCCCCGGCAAACATAAGCGCGTGGATGCGCTCGACAATGTGGCCGGGACGCAACGGTTCCAGTTCGCGCTCGCCAACGGCGCCGCCGCGCAGATCGCAGGCTGCCATGGCGCCCTGCGGACACAAAAAAACGGTGCAGCCGGTGAGCGCCGTCTCGTCCTGCGCGTGCCCGACCGTTAGTCCCTTGATCGGTCCAAATCCAGCCGCCATACACTTCCCAAGAGCCTTCTGAAAAAAGAGGGACACTGTCGTATCCCGCCCACTTTTCTCGCTCAACAGCGAGCGAGGCCGTGCGAGTGATCCTCGGTTTGGCTGCCACTTTTCGCAGAGCGGCCCCAGGCGGCAAAGCTATTTTCGGTCATTGAGCTGGGGCAGTCACGCCCTGGTGCCAACGTGATGGCGCTGCAGCCGGAATCCAGAGACCCAGCAAAAACCTAACAGGCTTTTTCATGGATCACCGCCCTCTTATGTAGTCGACGGGTTTTAGGAACACCCGACGACCAGGGAACAGAGCGCTAAAGGTCGGGCGGAGCCTACCTGAGAGCCACAGTCGAAGTCAAGTGTGCCCAGCAGAACTGTAGAGCATCAGTTTACTGCGACACTACCAGCCGGACTGCTACTGTCACTCGCCGTGTAGAATCGCAACCTGATGCCGTTTCCGCCCGCAGACCGCTCAGGCGAGGGGAACACCGAGCCCAGTTTCTGGACGCGGCTGCTGCGTAGTTTGCGGCCGTCGCACCAGCATTCTGCCTTCAGCGCCACGCTGCTGCTGATGGTGGCGGTCACGCTGTCGCGCATCATCGGCTATCTGCGCGAGGCCTACATTGCGTGGGCATTTGGTGCCGGGCTCAATACTGATGCCTATGTCGGTGCGTTTAACCTGCCAGACTTCCT
>CAZDYZ010000235.1:0-2811 GCA_964509525.1 uncultured Acidobacteriaceae bacterium | reverse complement strand
CACGGGGCATCTGGGCGTGGATGCCCCGTTTTCTTGGAATGACTAAGATTGGCAGATAGAGCTCGTCTGCTGGTAGGACTACTATCGCGGTAAGGCTTGAACACAATTTGTCACGCCTTGCATAGAAGCAGGCTGGGTATTCTCGTCAGCGCCTGGAGTGCCCACACACAAAATGTTGGGCTCAAGTGACTCAAGCAAATAAACCCCTCATTAGCAGCATAGTGGCACGAAAGCAACACAACTGATACAGGATTGCCAATCGTTGCGTTGCGTGCTGTCACTGGCTGCTTTATTGTTAACCTTTCGCACCTGCGCTAAAAAATGACCGACCATCGCCAGCCCTCCTCCTGCTTGCAAAGCAAGGTGAAAACCGACTTGCCACGTTACGAACGCAACCGCAAAGCCATGGTTGAGATGGTGCTACAGTTGCGAAGAGAAGAAGAGATCATTCGGCAGGGTGGTGGCGAGAAGGCCATCGCCTCGCAACACAAGAAGGGCCGTCTCACGGCTCGGGAGCGAATCACCCTGCTGATCGACCCGGGCACGGAGTTCTTCGAACTCGGTGCCTACGCGGCGTGGGGCATGTACGAGGAATGGGGTGGTGCGCCTTCGGCTGGCGTCGTCACCGGGGTGGCGCGCGTTCAAGGGCGCCTGTGCATGCTCATCGTGAACGATGCTACTGTCAAGGCCGGCGCCTTCTTTCCGATCACCGCAAAAAAGGTCATCCGCGCGCAGAATATTGCCATCGACAATCGAATTCCGACGATCTATCTCGTCGACTCAGCGGGAGTCTTCCTGCCGCTGCAGGAGGATGTCTTTCCCGACACCGACGACTTCGGCCGTGTTTTCCGCAATAACGCCGTGATGTCTGCAATGGGCATCCCGCAGATCGCCTCCATCATGGGCATGTGTGTCGCCGGAGGCGCGTATCTGCCGCTCATGTGTGACCACATCCTGATGACCGAGGGCAGCGGACTGTTTCTTGCCGGACCCGCTCTGGTTCAGGCCGCCATCGGGGCGAAGTATTCGGCGGAGGAGTTGGGCGGGGCAAAGATACACTCGCAGATCAGCGGGACTGTTGATTTTCGCGAGCCTGACGACCAGTCGTGTATTGCACGCATCCGGCTACTCGTGGACAAGATGGGCAATCGTCAACTCAGCGTCTTTGACCGCAAGAAACCGGAAGAACCGCTTTACCCAGCGGAGCAGATTTGCGGTATTTTTGACGGTGACCCTGCCCGCCAGTACGACATGAAGGAGATTATTGCGCGCCTCGTGGACGGTAGCCAGTTCGGTGAGTACAAGGCCGAGTATGGCGAGACAGTGTTGTGCGGATATGCTCGGATTGGAGGATTTGCAGTTGGGGTTGTCGCCAACCAGAAGACCCATGTGCAGCAAGTTGATCGTGCAGGCAACAAGCGCACGGAATTTGGGGCCGTCATCTATACCGAGTCGGCGGAAAAGGCGGCGCGCTTCATCATGGATTGTAACCAGAACCTCGTGCCCATAGTCTTCTTGCACGATGTGAACGGATTTATGGTCGGGCGAGATGCGGAGTGGAGTGGCATTATTCGTGCCGGAGCGAAGATGGTGAACGCTGTTTCGAATTCGGTGGTCCCTAAGATTGTGGTCATCATGGGTGGCTCCT
Organism: uncultured Acidobacteriaceae bacterium; assembly: GCA_964509525.1. Lineage (GTDB taxonomy): Bacteria > Acidobacteriota > Terriglobia > Terriglobales > Acidobacteriaceae > Bog-257. The sequence continues at coordinate 1,163 of CAZDYZ010000235.1, read as the reverse complement.
TTGGTGCCGGACACTATGCAATGTGTGGCAAGGCATACGACCCGCGCTTTCTGTTCGCGTGGCCGACGGCAAAGTACGCCGTAATGGCAGGCGCTTCGGCGGCGGGTACGCTAGTGGAGATCAAAATCAACCAACTGGAGCGCAGCGGCACGAGGCTGGGCGAGGAAGACAAGAGGAAGCTGTACGACGAAGTGAAGGCTACTTACGATAAGCAAACCGACCCCCGGTATGGAGCTGCCCGCTTGTGGATCGACAGAATCATCGATCCGGCGGAGACGCGCCAGGCGATCATCACGGCGCTGGAGGTGGCGGCGCTGAATCCCGAGGTACCGAAGTTTACGGTAGGCGTGCTGCAAACATAGCGTTCTGCCTGATCTCCGGTCCAGTGCAGAGCTTGAAAGATTCGTACAATGGCACTCTGCACTTCGACGGATAAATCCTCATGTCCGATCTCGTCCAACTGATTGAATGTCCCCGCGATGCGTGGCAAGGGCTGCCGGGGCAGATTCCTACCAGAGTCAAGGTGCAATACCTGAAGGCACTGATCGCTACCGGATTCAAGCATATTGACGCAGTCTCGTTCGTCTCTCCGAAGGCCGTCCCGCAGATGGCCGACTCGGAAACTGTGCTGAGCGAACTAGATCCGCCGGACGACGTGGAGATCATCGGCATTGTGGTTAACGAGCGCGGGGCCGAGCGCGCCATCTCGACTGATGCGGTACACACCGTGGGCTTCCCCTATTCGCTCTCGCCGACCTTTCTGAAGAACAACCAAAACCAGACCCTGGAAGAGAACCTCGAAACCCTGGAGAGAGTGAAACAGATGGCTGAGGAGAGTGGCCTTGACACAGTGGCTTACGTTTCGATGGCATTTGGAAATCCCTATGGCGATCTGTGGAACGCCGACGAACTGATCGAGTGCGTCAGCCTGCTCGCCGATATGGATTTGCAGGCCGTCTCGCTCGCCGACACCGTGGGGTTAGCCACGCCGCAGCAGATCGCCGACTTGCTCGGACCAGTGCTGGAGAAGTTTGCAGGTGTCACGATTGGTGTGCATCTGCACAGTCGTCAGGATGAGGCGGCGGCCAAGGTCCTCGCGGCCTATGATGTAGGTTGCCGGCGCTTCGACTCGGCAATCGGCGGCTTGGGCGGATGTCCGTTCG
>CAZDYZ010000234.1:0-9191 GCA_964509525.1 uncultured Acidobacteriaceae bacterium | reverse complement strand
CTGTATGCCATAGGGGTTATGCAGACTTCGCAGCTTGCGTAATTCCGCGGGTGTGAAGCCGTAGTAATTATTGTCCATGGTTGATCGGAATGCAGTTTACAGCATGGCGGCGGGCACGCCCGATCTCGGCTGCCGTGGCCTCGGCTGGGAAACAGATCCTCCTCACGACCAAATGGATGGGCCTGGAAGGTCAGTGGACGTGAAAAAGAGTTGTTGGAATGTGATGGATGACCGCTGCAAGATGCACAGGCCCGCTATTTAACTGCTAAGGTGGCATTTTGTGAAGGACGAAGTTCAGAAGCTTCTCACCGATCACCACATCTGTTGACCTGCGTCACAGCATTCCAGCCTCAATTGAGTTACAAACAGATTAGAAAATCGTGGACCTCTGGCAGCTAGGTCGCCTTGGACAGAGGCCTCCCTTGTTAGGGTCCCCCCACGTGGGGAGAAGGGTTGCCTGAAAATGGCTACTATACAGCTCACGCCAGCCGAGGTGGGCATCCACAATGTGCTCATTGCAACCGACTTTTCCCATTGCTCCAGCCAGGCCCTTCACTTCGGACTAGAACTGGTACACGAATACCAGGCGAAAGCGTCGGTCGTCTTCGTTCTCCCGACCGACGAATTCATGATTGCTGGTCCCGATGCCTATGCCGCCGCCAGGGATGCGGCGTGCCGCGACTTGCTGGAGCTGAAAACCGAGTTGCGGAAAAAGTACTCCTACATTGAGGGCGATGACTATCACCTGTTCATGCTGGAAGGCGACGTTGCACAGGCAATTCTCGACTTTGCCTGTCAGAGGAAAACTGATCTAGTGGTGGTTGGAACTCACGGTCGCGGAGGCTTGGGACGGGCGTTCATGGGATCGGTCGCGGAGCGCATCTTCCGGCAGTCCCCAGTGCCTGTACTGATCGTCGGACCGCACCTGAAACCAAAGGCTCAAAGCGGCCGGCCCAGGAACATACTTGTACCAGTCGATTTTTCGCCCGCCTCAGAGCAGGCCGCACGCTACGCCGTCGCATTGGTCAAGGAGCATGATGCTAAATTGACTGTGCTTCATGTCATCGAACGTTGGCCGACTCAGGCGCAATCGGACCACCGAGGCATGATGCAGGCCCTGAGGGAGAAGGCGAGGAGTCTCATCAGCGAGGAGGCCAACTATCTGCACTTCAACATTCGTATAGAGGTGGGAAGGGTTGTGGAAACCGTTCTCTACACGGCGAATGGGATCGATGCCGACCTGTTGGTTATGGGGGTGCGGCCACGGACCGGAGTTCTCAACCGGATGATGTGGCCACATGCTTATGAAATTGTGCGGGAGGCCACCTGTCCAGTGCTGACCGTCCGCAGCAATGTGGCAGTACCGTAGATGATCGCAAAGAAGAGTCAAACGTCGCTGGCTTAAGAGTTTCTCCGTCTTCATCGGCGCTATGAGACGTGTTCCATTTCCTTGCCTAGCTCAGCCCAAAATCCCAGGATGGCCGCCCTGAACCAGGCCGCAAGTCCGGTCTTGACTCCACTTAATGCACGTCATGGGGAACTTTGCGGTCCACACCGGGAGTTGTAGAATCTCACTCGCGTTCGGAGAAAGAATGCACACCACCGGCAGAATTGCAACTATGGTTGCCTGGGTCGTGCTGATCTACGGCATAGCTCTGGGCCAATTGATGGTGCGGCCCATGCAGGCCAATAAGGCGCCGCCGCAGATGCAACCAAGCAACGGTTCAGAAACTCAAGAGGCGAACGAAGCATTGAGTCCTGAGGCTGAAGACCGCCTTGTTAACGAGGTTCGCCATAAGTTGGTCATGCTGCCTTACTACAGCGTGTTTGATAATCTGGCGTATCGGGCTGATGGACGCACGGTTATCTTAGAAGGGCAAGTCGTGAATCCTGTTCTCAAGTCAGACGCTGAATCTTCAGTAAAGCGCATCGAAGGTGTGGACAAGGTAGTTAATAACATTGAGGTTCTTCCGCCCAGCCCGATGGATGATCGCATCCGGCGGCAGGTTTACCGCGCCATCTACAGCTATGGTCCGCTCTTTAAATACGGCCACATGGCGGTTCCATCGATTCATATTATCGTGAAGAATGGACGCGTTATCCTCGATGGCGTTGTGGACAGTGAAATGGATAAGAACCTGGCTGGTATACGTGCCAATCAAGTGCCCGGGGTCTTCCAGGTGACGAATAGCCTCCGAGTTGTAGGACCTTCTAAGCGAAATCAGAGGACAATGTGACCCGGACCAATGGCCAGGGCCAGCAGAGACGGGTCGTCATGCCAAGGCTGCGCGACGGGCAGGTTGCTCGACTCGGAGCCCAGGCTCCATTACGGTACACCTCAGGACCGACCATTCTGAATCTTATCATCGTAGCTGGTTCGATCGGCCATCTGTCATGGATCAACCATATGGATAGAAAATAAAAAACAACAGTGACAACGCGGTTAGCACCCACAGACCGGGCTTCAGATGAGTTGGCTTTTTGGCCGCTATCTTGCCGATTGGGTAGAGTACAAAACCAGCGCAAATTCCGATCGCGATGTTAAAGGTGAATGCCATCAGAACCACCACCCCGAAGGACGGAATCGATTCCGTGTAGTCACCAAAGTCGATGTGACTGATTGGCGCCAGCATGAACAATCCGACGATGATGAGTGCCGGTCCAAACGCTTGTGCCGGAATAGCAGCGACGAACGGGGACAGCACTAGCGTCAGCAGGAAACAGGTCCCGGTAACTACGATGCTCAACCCCGTCCTCCCTCCGGCTTCGATTCCGGTAGCCGACTCAATGTAGACGCCGGCAGTTGTGGTTCCCAAAACGGGCGCGACGCAAGTCGTGATCGCATCTACCATCATCGGGCGCTCGATTTGCGGAAGGCGTCCCTGCTCGTCGAGGAAACCCGCACGCGCCGACAGCCCGATCAGCGTACCCATGGTGTCGACAAAGGCCATGATGAAAATCGTCAATACGATAGGAAACGCGCGCCAAGTTAAGGCTCCGCGAAAATCGAGCTGCCACAGGATGGGCATGATACTCGGAGGCGTGCTAACGATAGTGTGAGGTGGTGCGGCGGTATGAAAGAAAAACGCAAATAAAGCTGTTATAACGATGCCGAGCAGGATCGCGCCTGGTACCTTGCGTATCGCCAGAATGGCGATCAGCACAAAACCAAACATGGCCACCAGCACAGAGTGTGTGAGGAGGTTCCCGGCCTGCACCGGAGCACCGGGAATGCCTATCCTCACGAATCCTGTTTCGCTGAGGCCGATGAACGTCAGAAATAAGCCGATGCCCACAGCAAAGCTGTGGCGCAGCGACATCGGCACTCCATCCACGATCCACTGTCGTAAACGTAGGCCGGTCATCACAATAAATAGCAGACCTGCAATGAAAATAGCCGCCAGGGCTGTCTGCCAGCCGAATCCAAGCAGCTTGCAAACCGTGTAGGCGATGAATGCGTTCTCGCCCATGTAAGGTGCAATGGCGAACGGCCGGTTGGCGTAGAGCGCCATGAAATAGCATCCAAAAGTTGCGACCAGCACCGTCGCAACGAACGACGGCCCTTCCGGAATCCCTGCCGCCGCAAGGATAGCCGGATTAACTACCACAATGTAAGACATTGTGGCGAAGGTCGTCAGACCAGCAACGATCTCGCGACCAAGTGTTGTGTGGTGACGATCGAAACCAAACAGCGCGTTCAGCCGGTTCAAGCGGAACTCCGAAACCAAGAAATTTACTGGAATCACCGAGGGACGATCATAGGAATTGGCATTCCTCGGTCCCGACGCTGCTCAGTCGCTAGGCTTCTCTTTGGGCGGCGCGAAGGCAAAGAAGTCTTGGCGAAAGCGCTGTGCATAATTCCAAATCAATTCTTCCACGCGCTTGGGGTCGGCTGACTTCACGATCAGACCAACGTGGTGCTTCTTGTCATCGAGGCGCCAAACAATCTCGGGATCCTTATACGCCGAGGTGTCAGGATGCTCTTGTCGGGCCAGCGAAATAAGCAAACCAGCGCAATCGTTCCTCGGAGTTGGCGGCTGGTATGGCGCCTTGCCGCCCGCGATTTCGATCTTCGCCCACTCCCCCCACATGTTGATGCCAGAAGCGGCTTCGATAAGCTCGGCGATGTGTGCGCCACCGACGCGCGCAGACGTTTCGAGGAAGTACAGCTTGCCATCGTCGCGTCCACAGATGAATTCGCTGTGCGAAACGCCGCGCACCAGCCCGAACGCCTTTAGTACTTGCTCGCTCAATTCGATCAGTGGCCGTTCTTCTTCCGACCTGCGGGGCAGGGTACGGGTGGTGAAGATGTCTCCCTCGTGCGAAACGTCCATTGGAGGACGCCCGTAGCGGCTGGCGATGGCGAATAGCAACTCACGCTCGTTAAAGATAGAGTCCACGTGGTAGATGTCGCCGGGCACGTACTTTTCCAACAAATAGAACGACTGTTGATCGCCAAGGTGTTCCAACGCAGCCCAAAACTCATCTGCTGAATGGATCTTTTTTATCCCGATGGATCCGGCGAAGGAGCGCGGCTTTAGCACCCACGGTGGCGGCACTCGATTGAGGAAATCCCGAAGCTTGGAGTAGTTGAGGATGTGGATGAAGTCCGGCACCGGCAAACCTTCGTCGCGTGCCTTGGTGCGCATGGCCAGCTTGTCGCGAAAGAAGCGTGCCGTAGTGTCACCCATGCCTGGTAAGCGTAGATGCTCGCGCAAAGTTGCTGCCGTCTCGACATCGAAATCATCAAGCGGAACGATGCGATCAATGTTCTCTGACCGTGCCATGTAGCTGATGCCCAGCAGCACATCCTCGATTTTCCACTTCTTGTCTATATCCGGGATGTAGAAGGTCTCGTCAATGCTATCGCGCGGCCAATCCGCATTGGCCAGGCTATGGGAGGTGAGCAGCAGAACGCGGCAGCCTTGCCGACGGCACTCTCTGATGAAGTCAAGGCCCTTAAAGTAACTGGCCAAGCAGAGGACGGTCAGTGGCTGCCCTGCTGGATCATGCGTCGTGGACGAGGAAGACATAGCAACTCCCAATCACTGCTTTCTGAATCACAACAATGTACCACTGACCCCATCAAACTGGTCCCTCGACGATCGCCACGCCGGACACTGGGCAGCCTTCAAGGTTTTATTCGTGAATTCTAGTCCAAAGGATGCACGCTATTGCCAATCCGGTCGGTATTGAGATTTGGAGCGGGCGATGTGACCCGCCTCGCCCTACCCATCTCCGAGCCGGGTGAAAGAGATTCGCGAGGGCAGATGTTCTTCGCATGGGGGATGGTATGCCTGGGTTACAAGCGAGACAGAGCCATCTTGGCGGCGTTATAGCCACACATACCATGCACGCCACCGCCCGGTGGAGTGGACGACGAACAGAGGTAAATGTCGCGCGCTGAGGTTGCATAGTGCCACCTTGTAGGGCGGAACAGGAATTGCCGCAAGTCGACCGCACCTCCGCCGATGTCTCCGCCGACGAGATTTGCGTCCATTCGTTCCAATAACGTTGGACTGAGAACCTTACGTGCGAGGACGCATCCGCCAAAACCGTCCGCGAAACGCTCAATCTGGGCCTCCAGGCGAGGCAGCATATCAAACTCGGAGCCGTTCGGGACGTGACAGTATGCCCAAGCCACGTGTCGTCCTTCGGGAACACGTGTCGGATCAAACAACGTCGGCTGGGCCAGCAGGACGAATGGACGCTCGGCATGACGGCCGTGACGCATGGCGTCTTCCGAATTGGCAATCTCTTCCATCGTGCCGCCAAGATGAACAGTTGCTGCGCGTAAGCATTCGCGGGCGTTCCACGGTATCGGAGCCGACAGAGCATAATCCACCTTGAACACACCGGGGCCGTAACGATATCGCTCCAGCTGACGTCTGTACCTCAACGACAAACGAGCGCCTGTAATCCGCAGTAGCTGGCACGGCGTAACATCAAATAGTTTCAAGGCATAATCTGAAAGCGAGGACACATTTTCAATCCTAGTTGAGGTATGCACCGAACCACCTAGCTTGACCAAGTATCGGCACAGCGCGTTGGTGATGGATTGTGCACCGCCCCGAGGAATGGGCCATCCGACAGCGTGAGCGGCGGCGCCTAGTATCAGGCCAAATGAGGAGCTCAAGGGCTCATCCAGAGCCAGAGCAGAGTGGGCTGCTAGCCCGGCAAACAGAGCCTTCGTTCTTGGTTCGCGAAACCAATGCTGCGACAGCGCGATGGCTGACGGGAAGCCCAGCAACGCCAGATGCGCGAGCAACAACGGATGTCGTGTTAGCAAACGCACCGGGCGTAAGATTTCCGGCGCGAGTTCACCCCAACGCTCCGCAAACGGGCCCATGAGTCTGCGCCACTGTTTGCCATCTTTGTCGAGCGCAGCTTCCGCGTCGCCTAGGTCGCGCTCCAGCATTACCGCGGTACCGTCATCGAGCGGATGAGCAAGCGGCGCGGAGGAGTGGATCCATTCCAATCCGTATTCGCGCAAGGGCAGCGTAGAGAAAAAAGGTGAGCCAGCCGCCATGGGGTGTACAGCGGATCCGAAGTCGTGCAGGAAACCGGGCAGTGTCAACGGAACGGTGCGAGCTGCTCCGCCAGGTTGAGGTTCTGCCTCGAAGACCTCCACCTGCAAGCCGGCCTGGGCAAGAACAATGGCCGCCGCCAGACCGTTGGGACCCGCGCCGATGACAGCAGCTCGTCGTGGTATGGCAGGCATGGCGACCAGTTTAGACTGCCGGTCTAGCCAACCCAAAACCGCGCAAGCTCGACAGAGGTGTCTTAAAACACGGCTAGTCTTTCTTCCAACAAACGATTGTTCGTGCTAACGATTCACTGCGGAATTCGGTGAGCCGAAGGAGTCCTCGACTGTTCTGACGAAACCTTCTGGTGGTCACAGAGGCGCCAGGCGGCGTAACCTGGTGTCCATCCATGTCGCTCTTGAGCAGATCGGGCTGGCGAGCTTTCTTACGCAGGTTTGGCTATCCGTTTCCGGATCTTTGGGCTTACAAATCGGAACTGAATGGAGTACCGCGCTTGTCGGCAAGCTTCACATCCTCGAACCTCTTCGTCCGATTGGACGATCAATCTCACTCGAGATTTCCTTCCTCAATGAGCTAGACCACCAATTTCAAGCTCGTGTGCCGGTCCAGTCTGGCCCCAGACAAGCGTTATCCTCGCGTGATGATGAGACATCGGACCCACTTCTTTTTTTTGTTGTGCCGGCGCCGGTCGGCCTTTGTGAAACACTTGGCATCAGCCTCGCCAGCGGTCCCACACGGTCCAGAACAGCAGCTTCTGACATTCGAGGAGGTACGACTTGGCCCACTCGCGCTCCTTCCACCATGGTAAGCCGAAAGCGTAAGCATCCGTGGTCGCAGCCGCGGACCAGTGATAGTAAGGGAGACGGCTGCGGAAGATTGAAAGCGCCCGCCTGGTATGGTAATCGGAGGTAACCAGAAGTACGGAATGCGGTGGCGGTTGTAGTCGCGCCAAACACCCCGCAACCTCAGCAGTCTCTTCTTTGGTAGAGTCAAATCGAATCGGACACACGCTTACCTGGAGCCTTCTTTCGCCTGCAGTTTGCTCTATGAAGTCGCGGGCGAGATCAGCGGTTGAATGCCCATAAAGCCGCAGTTCCAACACATCCACAATAAGATGTTGCCCATAGCCGGCGCGCAAGAGCTCCAGTCCATGACGATAGCGCACGTCATTAACATCGCCGCCTAAGACGATTATTGCGTCTGACTTTTCTGGGTTGTTGACGATCAGCCATAGGCCAGGCTGAAGGATTAACAGAGCACAAACGGCAACGATGGCAGCGAATGTTACAGCTTTCATGGGAAATAAGAAGTCCTGGCTGATGATAAACGTTATCGTCCGATTCAACCGAGCTCCGGGTTACTGGTGGAGAGGCAGCGGCTCCGGCCACTGTACGACGCCAGGTCTGCCATCAGGTAGGCGCTCCAGCACTGGAGCGTACAGCCCGAACAGCTTGCGGCGCCACCACGCGCCGGTCGCGCGCTTCTCCTCCAGCGTGGTAAACCAGTACTGCCAAAGCATCGCGCGCACCTGTCTTGGCGGCCCATCTGGAAAGGGATTTTGGGCGAAAAGCGCGAGTACGTCAGGCGCGCCGGCCAGCAGGCGTTCTTCGGTGCTGGGCACAATAGGATCGTCGCGCCAGGAACCCAGCGATGCGAACCACAAGTTCCACTCGAAGCGTGGCTGATAAGGTGCGTAGATGCCCGGTGGCTTGCTCGGATCCTGCGGCTTGTAGCGGAATGGATACGCCACCCAGGTTTGGCTATCATTGGAGCCTTGGAATTCGATCTCATAGCGGCCGCGTGTCATCACCGCGAACAACCCGTAGCGATTCGCCATACGAAATGGATCCAGCGCTGCCACTGGAGACGCGGGCAAGGGTAAGTGCGGGAAAAGGATCCAGATCAGTTGTACTGTGGTCGCGTAGAGGATCCAGGTAAGAATCACGCTAGTGAGAGCAAGCTTGAGTGCACGTAGTGAATCCAGCGTTCGCACCTGGGTTGCATGCTCTTGCGAATCTGCGATGCTTCTTGGCCGAACATCCGACGGCGGTAATAGAAAGTGCTTCAACCTCTCGGGCAAGACTCGCAACAGAAAACGGTCATCCAGCAGCAAGAATCCCAGCATCAGTACGAGGTAGTTCAGAAATGTGTAATTGGCGGTAAGGATCACCGGAATTTGCCAAGTTGTTGCAATGAAAAAACAGACGATGCGCCACCGCCGCGGCAGAAACAGCATGAACACCAATCCGAGCTCAAGTACGAGCGTGGCGCCGGTGGCAAAGGCATGACACTTGTGTGGCAGGTGCTGCACATACCAGCCAATCCAGGTGGGCAGAGGGCCGTTCTGGTAGTACTCGTCCATGGCAGTAAAGTTGCGCCACTCGGGATCGCCGCTGGCCAGCTTCACCAGACCGGACTCAAAGTAGATGCGAAACCACTCCCATTGCAGCAGAAACAGACTGGCGCGTGATGGCGGATGCGCACTTCCCAGGCCCGGCAACCACCCCGCCGGCGCGTAAAACAATGAGATGAACCCGGCTTCCAGCAGCATGCCGTCGGACTGATAGCCGGAGAATTCCTGCGCGGCGCCTACAAAGGAAAGAAAACATAGGAAGCACAGCAGCAGCATTCCACGCGGCCAGAGGT
>CAZDYZ010000233.1:0-1939 GCA_964509525.1 uncultured Acidobacteriaceae bacterium | reverse complement strand
TTTTCTGCCTACGACGCTGCTTATATTGTGCTTGCTGAGAAACTTGGCGCTCCCCTCATCACGCGTGACGGTCGGCTTGCTTCCGCCTCGGGTCACGGAGCGACCGTCGAGCTATTTTGATTCGAGCCGGTCTTCTGATTCCGCATTGTCCGCAGATCGTCGGAAATCGGTCGCGGGAGACAACTGTTCCGGGCTGATCGGCCCTTGGTCGCCAAAATCAGGGCAAAGGAAACATGCTGTCTTTGACCGGCGGATCAAGTGGAAGCACCCGTACGGGCGCGATGGCGGGAATGACAACTGGCGGGGCCGGCTGCGCAGGTTGGGCTTGCGCCGCTTGCCCAGCGACGAGGCTGGCACTCGTTAGCGGGCCCGACTCTGTGTCGACCACCCCATGCATCGTCTCCACTTCAGCAGTTGCATTTTTCAGTTCAGCCGCTTCCCTGTCATTGACGCCGCCCTTGGCTTTCAGCAGAAGCAGGAACTGTTCCACTCCCGCCGAACCGGACACATTGCGCAGACTATTGGCTTCAAGGGGGTCTAGCCTCACTTCACCCGCGTCAGCCGTGCCACCGTATACACCTCAAAGTCCTTTCTCGGAGGGGCTAGATAAAATGTCTCTTCTATTTCATTGGCGGAAATCACGCGATACGATTTCTTCGCTCGCCCTCCCGGAAAATTCTCGATCCGGTAGGTGACAAACTCTAACGCCTTGCCATCGGTGCTCACCGAGTCGAGGGTGTACTCGTTGACGAAGCCCTCGCTGTGGAACTGCCTCCACACAATCTTCTTCTGTACCGCATCGTAGCTGAAGACACCAAAATCGCCTCGGCTCCCTGACCTGTCGCTGGAAGATTGAGGTTGGTACACCGAATCATCACGCTGCGATAGGAACTTGCCGTTGTATTCGAAGTGATATTCCCGATTGCTAATTTGCTTTCCTGGCTTTCCGGTGACGGTTCCCTCCCACTTGCCCTCAAAAACGCGTAACGCCGCCCACGGATCGGATTGCGCTTGTGCAGCAGCGGCGAATAGCAGCATAGCGATTAGTATCCGTCGTTTCATCGGACGAACTCCTTGTACACTGCATTCATTTAGACCGTGTCGGGGAATTATCATAGAAGACCGTCCAAGCTTTCGCCACGAGTGGCAAGGACGCGAGGAACTATTCGAACGCGAGCTTCGTCAGCTAGAGACGTTATGTCAGAAGAATCAGCGATCCTCGAGATCACCGCCCTGCGCGAAGGTTTAGCGAAGGGTTGAAGGAGAGCTGAAAGGGCTGATTTTGTATCTCACCCACTGGCTGTTCACCTCCAAAGCGCCCCGATCACGCTGAAACCAGCATGAATCAAGGCTTCTAGAGGCATCATAACCTCAGTTGCTTAGGTTCCAAATCGGAAATGTGGGCTTAGGACCAATCCCGCCGTGCAGAGAAATTGATTGCTATCGGGTTGCCGACCACTTGGGAGTTGGTGCCGTCGTAAGTGTCTTCTCCGGCGAAGGCAACCGCACGGTACGGGGCCGTAGTCTTAGCTGATTGCGATACAATCGCGTCTCAAAGCGCGGTGTCGGACACATCGTTCTTTCCAACAGGCGCCAAGTGGGGTAACGACTCCGTCCTCGAGGTTAAACCCTTTCGTACGTGGTGTGAGGAACACGGAAGGTGCCGGAGGCTGCGTGTGCGCAAGCAGTAGAGGAGGTTGCGACTATGGAAAACGCTAGAGTCGTCATCGTGGGCGGCGGTTTCGCAGGCTTGACCCTGGCTGAGCAACTCAGTCGCCGCGCTGGGCCTAACTTCGAAGTGGTGGTCATCAGCAGTGAAAACCACCAGGTCTTTACTCCGATGCTTGCGGAGGTAGCGGGCCGCTCTCTTTCCGCATTTGACGTAGTGGTGACAGGCCGGCAGGTCGCGCCCCGCGCTACCTGGTTAACTGCCACAGCA
>CAZDYZ010000232.1:0-2833 GCA_964509525.1 uncultured Acidobacteriaceae bacterium | reverse complement strand
GCGTCCTGCTGCTTCTGCATTTCGATTTCGTACAGCCGCGACCGCAACACGCGCATGCCCTTTTCGCGATTCTTGATCTGCGACTTCTCGTCCTGGCAGCTCACCACGGTGTTCGTTGGCAGGTGCGTGATTCTGACCGCGGAATAAGTTGTATTCACCGATTGCCCGCCTGGTCCCGAGGAACAGAAGGTGTCAATGCGAAGATCCTTGGGCTCGATCTTGATGTCGACATCCTCGGCTTCAGGCAATACCGCAACCGTTACCGCCGACGTATGGACGCGGCCTTGGGTTTCCGTCTGCGGGACGCGCTGTACGCGATGCACCCCACTTTCGTACTTTAGGCGCGAGTACACTCCCTGTCCTTCGATGATCGCGATCACTTCCTTCAGGCCGCCGACACCTGACTCCGACGTTGAGAGAACTTCCACCTTCCAGTGCTGGCTTTCGGCATAACGCGTGTACATGCGGAAGACCTCCGCCGCAAACAGGGTGGCCTCATCACCCCCGGTGCCAGCACGAATTTCGAGAATGATGTTCTTATCGTCGTTCGGATCTCTGGGTAACAGCAGGAGCTTCAAGTCGTCTTCTACGCGTTGAACGCGCTCCTCCAGCTGCGCCAGCTCTTCCTGGGCGTAGGCCCGCATCTCCGGATCGCTCTCGTCGGCCAGCATGGCTTTGCTCTCCTGGATACCACGGGTCAGATCCTTGTATTCCCGATATTTCTCTACAACCGGAAGTAATTCGCTATGCGCTTTGGCCGTCTTCTGGTAGCGCTGGGAATCGGAAACGATTTCAGGCGAGGCGAGTGCACGGTTCAGCTCTTCGTACTTCGATTCGATTTGTTCCAGACGTTCAAACATGGATGCCAACACGGCCGCTTCCGCAACGGCAGAAAAGACTATTGTACGGGAACTCCCCATATGCCTTTGAAAGCCGGTGGCCGGAACCTGAATCTCGCTTTCTGATCGTACTGAACGGCTGGTCCGGCTGAAGCCGTGATCCTCCAAGGCATCAGAGGCAGTGCGGTGGTTCGCGACAGGGGCGCCGCTAGGCAATCACCAGCTCGCCACCGTGTTGCTTCTCCACCTCCATTGCTGCATTCAGAGCGACAATGGCGGTCTCAACCTGATCGTCACTGGGCGGCTGGGTGGTGATGCGCTGCAGCCAGAGACCTGGCTTGGTAAGAACCGCGAAGAGCGAAGAACCATGCTTCGCGGCGAAGCGGATCAGTTCGTACGAAACGCCCGCGATGACGGGTAGCAACGCGATGCGGAAGGCAAAGCGTGTCCAGAATGTTATCGCAGGAATCATCATATAGACGACCATTGCGATGAGCATCACAGTCATCAGAAAACTAGTGCCGCAACGCGGATGGAAGGTCGAGTAGGACTGCGCATTCTGGATGGTCAGCGGGCGATGCGACTCGAAAGCAAAGACGGTTTTATGCTCGGCACCGTGATACTGAAAAACACGGCGAATATCAGGCCAGCGCGAGATACCCCAGATGAAGAGCAGGAACAATGCGATGCGAATCACTCCATCCACAAGGTTGAAGGTGATCTGGTTGCCGAAAGCCGGATAAGCATTCTTCAATCTGGTTGCCGCCAGCAGCGGTACGAACTTGTAGAGGAAGATGAAAAACCCGAGTGAAAGCACGACGTTGAGGGCTAGAGCCCACCCGGGAACCTCGGCCTTCTTTTCCGCTTCGGGGGTCAGTCCGTCCACGGCAACGTTCGCAGAATAACGCAAAGCGCGGAAACCCAGCGCCATGGCATGGCCAAGCGTAGTACAGCCTCGGATCACCGGCCAACCCATCCACTTGTGCTGCTCTGAAGGTCGTTCGAGCACCTCCGAGTGCGTTGCCAAGCTACCGTCGGGCTTGCGGATACAGATTCCCCAGGCATGCGGCGAGCGCATCATGACTCCTTCCAGCACGGCTTGGCCACCAACCAAAGTTTCTTCCCCGCTCTCCAGGGCGGGCAAGAGCTGGACCGCTGCTAGGAATCGCACGGAACGACGTAATGAAAGCATATCCATTGGATGTCCGACGATCCGCAATGGACCGAAAATCCCACAATTTAGAGTAAGCAACCTCAGTTACAGTGTCAATCACGCGCATCCTTACATCCGATGGCCCGGGATCCTCAACAGGCGCCTCCTCATAGGAGAATCAGGGCTCTGCTTCTGCTTCGTCTCCTGCGGCCTGGCTGTGATCTCATGCATCCAAAGCAGGCACCCTTATGTATCGGCTTGCGCAGACCTGCGAACGTATCGCTGCCACTACCAACAAAACGGAGAAGACCGCCATCCTGGCCGACTACCTGCTCTCACGCGAACTCGGCGACGCAGCCATCTCGGCCACGTTTCTGTCCGGACGCGCATTCCCTGCTGCCGACGAGCGCACGCTGCAGATCGGTGGAGCACAGCTGGGAAAGCTGTTGGCGGAGCTGGTTAGCGGACATGAAGTCTCCCTCGACACTGCTTACCGCAAGCTGGGAGACCTGGGCTCAGCCGCTGCTGAAATGCTGAAGGCAACTGCACCGGTGTCGAGCACCATCACCCTTGAGGAGGTTCGCACGACCTTCGACCGGATCACGGAGAGCCACTCGGCCACAGCCAGGCTCGCGTCACTGAGGATTCTGCTGGAACGAGCGACCGCGCTCGAACTCAAGTACATCCTGAAGATCATCACCGGCGAGCTGCGCATCGGGTTCAAAGAGAACCTGGTGGAGGAGGCCATCGCGAGGGCCTACGACGAGCCGATTGACCGCGTACAGCGCGCCAACATGCTGCTGGGCGACATTGGCGAGACCCTGCGTTTGGCCGCCGGTGG
>CAZDYZ010000231.1:0-2291 GCA_964509525.1 uncultured Acidobacteriaceae bacterium | reverse complement strand
CGCCGATTCGCCCGGTCATCCATGGAATCGACAGCCGTTTCGAGCCTATGAACTACGGCGATGATCTCTACGTGCTTACCGACTACGAGGCGCCGAACTATCGCGTGGTAAAGGCGAAGATTGCCGATTCAGAACCGCAGCACTGGACAAACATCGTGCGCGAGGGGAAGGACGTCATCTCCGGCATTTCGATTGTCGGTGGAAAACTCTTCGTCACCGGATTGCATGATGTTGTAACCGAAACACGTATCTTCACGCTCGATGGAAAGCCGGCCGGACAAATCGTGTACCCGACCCTGGGCGCGGCTACCGAATTGAACGGCCGTGCAGATACCAACGAGGGCTTCTACAGCTTCGAGTCCTTCATTATCCCGCCGACCATCTATCACTACGACGTCAGCAGCGGAAAAACCGAAGTCTTTGCGAAGCCAACGGTATCCTTCGCCTCCGATCAGTACGAAGTGAAGCAGGTTTTCTACAAATCGAAGGACGGCACGCGCGTGCCGATGTTCATCTCGTCGAAGAAAGGCGGGAAGCAAGATGGCAACACGCCCACCCTGATGTTCGCCTATGGCGGATTCCTGGTGAACTTGACCCCGGCGTGGAACCCCGAATACGCCTGGTGGATGGAGCAGGGTGGCTTCTATGCGCAGCCCAATCTGCGCGGCGGGGGTGAGTACGGCGAGAAGTGGCACCAAGCTGGAATGTTCGAACACAAGCAGAACGTCTTCGACGACTTCTTCGCCGCGGCTCAGTATTTGACCGACGAGAAGTACACCTCGCCCAAACGGCTTGCCATACGCGGACGCTCCAACGGCGGTCTGTTGGTGGGCGTGGCCATGACGCAGCACCCGGAGATGTTCGGCGCCATCTGGTGCGGGTATCCGCTGCTCGACATGATCCGCTTCCAGAACTTTCTCGTTGGCAAGTGGTGGACCACAGAATACGGATCAGCTGATAACCCGAATCAGTTCCCTTACCTGCTGAAGTATTCGCCCTATCAAAATGTAAAACTGGGCACAAAGCTCCCCGCCATCATGTTCAACACTGGCGACAGCGACACGCGGGTTGATCCTCTACACGCGCGCAAAATGACCGCCCTCCTGCAAGCCGATGACGCCAGCGACCGACCCATCCTGTTGCACTACCAAACGGTAAGCGGCCATAGCGCAGGCGTCTCTATCGGACAGGCAATCAAAGACACCGCAGATGAGTTGGCATTCTTGTGGAATGAAGTGAGTGGAAAGTAAAATTGGTGAACATTTATTGTCCGTGTGGCCAAAGATCGGTATCGTTATCGATGGGGCTGAGCATCTTTGGCACCACGACAACCGCAAATGGCTCACCATCGTGATGCGTTCACCGTTGATGACTACCGTCTGATCTTCCCCGAATGGCAGCTTGCTCTGAATCAAAAAGGCGGACATGTTCCACCCTCTTCGTCCGCCGCGCCAGCTGCTTATTTCTGACGGGCTAACCGGACAAGTGAACCAAGAGCTACCCGCTTCCGTCGCCGAACGGCGAGGGGTCCTGCTGCTGCGTGCATGCTGTTTTGTGAGGGCAATGCGCCGCACTCGCCCCGAGCCTCAATCGTGCCGCGTAGACGGTTGCGCCGGCATCGTGCGTTGGCGCGACAGGCAAAACCACGCCTTTGCGTCGTTACCGCGGAACTCGGCTGATCGCAGCTCGACGACCTCCAGCAAAGGCTCGATGGCGAGGGCGACCTCGCGTGCCGAGCGGCGCGGCGGACCGACCTCGCGCGGCGGACCTTCGGTGCTGCCGATCAGGCTCAGCCACAAGCCACCCGGCGCCAGTGCGGCAGCGACTTGCGCCGCGAACCGCTGTCTTTCGGCTGGTTCATCGAACACATGAAAGCAACCGCGGTCGAACACGAACTGGAACGGACCGTCGGGCGGAGGCGCGGCGAGAAAGTCCAATGTAGCGAAGCGGCAGCGCAGAACGCGTTCCTCCATTTTGGCGTGGGCTCTTTCGATAGCGAGCGGCGAGACATCGACTCCGAGTACGTCGAAACCGCGTTCGGCCAGCCAAATTGCATTCGTACCGGTGCCCACACCGATCTCAAGCGTAAGAGATGGGGCCACGCCGCCCGAAGTGACGAACTCGACGAGCAGAGGCTCTGGCTGTCCGGTGTCCCATGGCAACTGTCCTGAGGCGTAGCTCTCATTCCATGATGGGTGCGGCATCACGATACGAGTTTAGCGCCCAAAATCGAGTAGTCATTATGGGCTTGTTAATTTAATTTTAGATCTCGGTGCGGTTTGAATGTAAAC
>CAZDYZ010000230.1:0-2093 GCA_964509525.1 uncultured Acidobacteriaceae bacterium | reverse complement strand
TACCGGAAACGACGCGGCAACGGTTACGCTGAATGCCACAGACACAACTACCGGGCTGTCCGCGGGCTCAGCCACCGTACTGTTCAGTCCAGAAACGGTTCAAGATGCCGTGCAGCTTACGCTGAGTACCGCGGCGGGAGGGCTGACGGTTACCGCAGCGTCCGACTATTCCATGAATTTCGGCAATGTGAATGGCTTGGGGATCAGCCCGGGAGCGGGACTGACCACAACGACCGCCGCTGGCGGAACTATTTACTCCACGCCGTATCTTCTCAATCCCGCCTACGGCGATTTCACCTCAACCACGGGCACCGTTAAGGTGTACGTCAGCACTAACTTCGCCCACCCCACCGTCCTGACCATGGAAGACGCTGCCGCCGCCGGTGGACCCTACAACGCCATCTCCACAAATGCCGGCGCGCAGACCGTCATTACAACTACGGCTGCCGACCGGTCGGCAATTACACGCTACCTAGGACTGTTCGTCTCGCAGAACAATGTGTCTCCCTTTCTGGGGGCGGACAACGCGACCCTAACCTACACGCTGACGGTGCCCTAAATGAGAGATCGCCAATCAAGCTGGGCAATTCTACTTTTCCTTGTGACCACGCTCTATCCTATCGGAAGCTGGGCGCAGACGCTTGGCTTGGCGCCCGCGCAGGTGGTGCAGAAATTCAAACCCGGAGTTCCGTTTGAATTCGAGTTAGCGACGGCAAACAACGGCGAGAGCCCCGTCGACATGAGCGTGGAAATCACGGACCTTTGGTACAACGACAAAGGTGACAAGATTTTTCCCGCTCCCGGCAGCGCGCCTCGGTCCGCTGCAAATTGGATTCAGTTTGTTCCCGAGCACTTCGTAATTGCCGCGCACACAACACAAAAGATGAAGGCGATTGTTACTCCGCCGCGGGATGTTAAGGGCGGGTATTACGCAGTGCTATTTGTCACGTCCAGGCCCCAGCTTACGTTTGACAGGACTCGGGAGGGAAAACAGATCTACACCAATATGCGCCTTGGTTGCTTAGTGCTGCTAACGGCGGGGGACACTGAAGACTACAAGATTGAGCTGAGCAACTTAAGATTAAAACCGCCCGCCGCCAATCAAGGGCTGGACCTGACCTTTGATGTTGCCAACGCGAGCAACACGCACGTGTTCCCCATCGGCCGTGTTGCCGTGCTGGATTCCAACCGCAAGCTGGTGGCCAAGGCCCAGAGCGACATGATACGGCTGCTGCCGGGACAAAAGAACTCGCTGCAAGTGGACTGGAGCGGCAGCCTGCCACCGGGCACTTACACTGCGGTTCTTACGGTTACTTACGGGGAAGATCGCATCGAGACACAGCAGATCCCTTTCGATGTGAGTGTGCCATAGGCACTTGGGAGCACAATGCACGCCGCGCAAATCATGGAGGTGGCAGGGAGCCTTTCAAGGACCAGAACTGGGTGTTTTCCAACTGCCGCTTTTTGCAATCTGATCTTCAGCAATCTGTTAGTGCTGCTGTCCGTGATCGCTGTTTGCGCCAACGGATTTGGCCAAGCTCACGATGACAGTGCTCCGCCCTCCTTGGTTGAGGTCTACTGGCAATCGTCTAGGACCGTGGTTGTGCCAGGGATCACGAGCATCATCATTCTCGACCCGGACATAGCCCGAGCCGAAGCCGGATCGGACACGGTGCAATTCTTCGGCCTGGAACGTGGCGAGACCGTGGCCTTGGCTTACATCGGCAATCAGTCAGTCAGCATAAGAGTTCGCGTTGTGCAAAGGCCGCTGGTCCTGGTTCCACCTTCGCTCCTGCGGCGCCAGGAAGAGATGGCACAAGGGAGCATCAGTTCCACGGTTGAGACTTCGAATAGCGGCGGAGTACCCACCGTGGCGGTGCTGAACGGATTTTCCTGGTCTCAGCTGATGGGCAACGGCCGCTTCGATTTCGGCAGCCAAGTCGAAGATGACTTTTTTGCCGGCGGACACACGTTCAACCTGCGGACGGCCTCCGCCGCTTTTCACAATTCGACGGTTGATATCCGCGCGCTGGATTTTGATACCAATCTGATCGGGACTGGGCCGCAATCGTACATCAGCCCGTTTTCCTTCG
>CAZDYZ010000229.1:0-4228 GCA_964509525.1 uncultured Acidobacteriaceae bacterium | reverse complement strand
TGGCCGCGCGCGACAAAACCGTCCATCAAACTGAGAAGCTGAGCCACCACGCGCTTTTCAACCTCGCCGACGACTTCTGTACGTTTCGGCGCCACGGCGTCGATCTCGTCGATAAAGAGGACGGCCGGCGCGTGGCGTGCTGCTTCCTCGAAAACCTCGCGGAGCTTGGCTTCACTCTCGCCGTAGAACTTCCGCATGATCTCCGGGCCGTTGAGGTGAATGAAATGAACCCGGCTTTCAGCCGCCACAGCGCGGGCGAGCAGGGTTTTGCCTGTGCCCGGCGGACCGTATAACAGCACGCCCTTCGGCGCGAGAATCCCCAACCGCTCAAAAATTCGCGGGTATTTCAGCGGCAGCTCGACAATCTCACGTACCCGCGCCACTTCACGTTGCAGTCCTCCGATATCTTCATAGGACACCGCCGGAGCGCGAGCCGCAGTTTGCTCGCCCTCCACAATCCGGATGTCGGTGCGCTTGCCGATCACCACGGGTCCCGAGGGAATCGTGCGCACAACCTGGAAGTTCACCGCCTTGGCAAATGTCGGCACACGCACCACGCAGCCTGCCATAACCGGGATACCCACCAGGTCCTCGAGTATCCGGTCAGGTGCAATGGCAGCCGGTGCAGCCCCTACCCACATCGGCGAGAAGCGTACGGCTACTGCCTGCTCGGGCTCGATTCGAGTCACCCTTACCTGCTCCTGCAATCCCGCACCGCAATTACTACGGCAGGTGCCGTCGATCCCGATCATGCCCTCCTGCTCCTGGTCGGAAAGCTCGGCGCGCCCCAGTCCGATCGTGCTGCCGACGATCTTCAGCACGTCGCCCGCGCGTGCGCCGATCCGCTGCAGGTCGGATGGCGCCAGTCGCGCAATGGCGTGGCCGATGTCCTCGACACGTGCTTCTATAACGCGCAACGTGAGGCGTGCCGTCAGCGACGATGGGTCAATTTCCGTGATGGAGCAATTTGCGACCTGTTCTTGGCAGGCCATTGGGGCGTAGGGCACAACAGGCCGACTCTCTGGAGGATCCGGATAGCGAGGCTCGATGACGATGCGAGTCATATCAGTTGGTCGTGACTCAATGCTGGTTGAGTACGATTTCCTCGATGTCTTCGATGTGCCGTCGCATGGCAGACTTTGCCGCTTCGGCGTCACGACGCTTGATGGCAGTCAGAATCCGGCGGTGACCGGCGAGCGATTTCTGTGGGCGGCCGGGTACTTGCAAGGAACGTTCACGCGTATCACGCAGCAGATCCATGAGGATGTCAAGCACCTTCAGCACCACACTGTTACCGGAAGCCAGAGCAACAGCGTAGTGGAATTCCGCATCCTCATCGATGGCAACTTCCCGACGAGACAGCTTCTGTTCCTGCCGTTCCAGGATCTCTTCCATCTCTGAAATCTCGTCGGCAGAAGCGTGGGTGGCTGCGCGCGAAGCCAACGGCGGTTCGAGCATCTTGCGAAAATCCAGAAGCTCGCCGACCAGTTCCTTCCGGCGCTTCAGCGCGCTGGAAAACTGATTGATGGGGGACTCAATTGACCGTTCGCGAACGATGGTCCCCGCGCCTTGACGTGGTTCAACCAATCCCATTAGCTCCAAGCCTCGAATTGCATCTCGAATGGAGCTGCGGCTCACTTGAAGCATTTCTGCCAGTTCGCGTTCCGAAGGCAGCTTGTCACCCGGCTTTAGTTTTTCCACAATCAGACGCTCAAGCTGCTTGGCGACCTCTTCATACACCTTCGGTCTTCGGACAACCTCGAAATCGCCTTTGACCGTTGTTGCCATGGCAAGGTGGTCCGATAAGTGGACCAGCAGACAGTATAAGCCCATTGCCCCGCGGGCGGCAATCACCTTAACCAGGCTAATGAGAAAGACACAGTCCGACCCTCCAAACCGGCCTTCATGATCGGAGTTGTCAGCTGGATCTGAACCGTCCGATCGCGTTGCGTGCATCGAACGAGTCGCTCTAATGCGGTGTCTGCAAAGGCGCGAGTGACATCTTCGCGACCTTTGGAAAAGTGCGCTCAATCCTCAAATGCAGAGGCACAATCACGGCAGTGACAAACGCTGGCGACCTGCCGCTCCTAGGGGTCATGGTGAGATGGAAGGGACCACTTCCGGTGCGCGGGCTGCTCCCAAATGCAAAATCGCGAGTATCCCGTAACAGAGGGGAAATCACACCGGCCGGGGAGTCGCATTGCTTCGAACTAGCCGACGGCAGCATCCATTGCTAGGGACTCCGCTCAGCACACTGCTGCAGAGCAAATTCGTCCACGCCGACTGGAAGAAATGTGGGTATGCAGCAGCACCATGAGGCGATCCCTCGCAGCTAGCGCGGTGCTGGCGGGGACAGCGCGACGCTGATTCCTGAATTTCGAGGTCGAAATGAGACTTGCCAAGATTGTGTTTTGGGCAGCGGGTATCTGGGGAGTACTCGTGATTACTCCCCTGTTTTTCATGTTTGACGTGATTGGCAGACAGGATCCACCGCCAATTACTCACCCCGGCTTCTACTACGGTTTTGCCACTACGGCACTGGCGTGGCAAGTCGCATTCTTCGTCATTGCATCCGATCCAGGACGTTTCCGTCCTTTGATGATTCCTTCCATAATCGAAAAATTCGGCTACGGTACAACCGTTATCGCCCTTTACCTTGAGAATCGAATGAAATTGGGAGATGTGGTATTTGGCAGCGCGGATATTCTTTTGGGCCTTCTCTTTGTTGGGGCATTCTTCAAAGTTAACAGGTAACAGCCTTGCGAGAACTTGAGAGGGACCTCGTTGCTCCGAGGTGCGCAACTCAATGGCTGAATCCAACTGAGGTACCAGTACCAAACATTATGAACACCCGCGCCGGTTCTCGGCTCGTTGGTTCGAGATGGTCGGTCCTTCGGCAGCGAGTTCGCCTCGTATCGAAGGGAGTGACGTTATGTGATTGACTCGGCGGGACGGCACTCATCCTCGCTCGGTCCCAGCAGTGCATCCTTACCGTCTGCGGTGCATCTGTTCAGCCTGATGGCAGTACTGGTCGTGTTGCTCGCAGCTTGGCTGATCTTCCGGTGTCTGGGAGGGGTGGGGATCACGGTCTTCGCCAGCTGGCAAGACTCCGCGCGTTATGCGCTTGCTGTGATGTTCGCGTTCACGGCAACCGCTCACTTCAATAAAATGAGACACGATCTGGCGCGGATGATTCCCTCTTTTTTCCCGCGGCCGCAGTTGTTGGTGTACATTACTGGCGCATTAGAACTTCTTGGCGCGCTCGGCCTGCTGCTTCCCAAGTTTCGGTCGACGGCCGGTGTCTGCCAGATTCTGTTACTTATCGGAATGTTCGTCGCCAACGTAAACGCAGCGCTGCAGGGCATAAAGCTCCGCGGTAAGCCGGTTACCTCGCTCTGGCTGCGAACCCCGATGCAGATTCTGTTTATTGCGCTTCTTTGGTGGTCAACCCGGCTTACTGCCTGGCGGTGATTCCGATGCGGTCACTATTGGCGCGACGCAGCTGCCAGGAATTGGCACGCAACCTGATCCATCTTCCTACTTCAGATAGGCGCGCACCAGACCGATCAAGTCTTCCCCGAGTTCTTCCGGCGAATCCATCTTCTGGTCAGGATTCATCATATGCAGCCGAATGTGGTCCTCAAGAATTTCCGCCATGAGGCCGTTCACGCCACCGCGAATAGCGGCCAATAGCATCAGGATGTCGGCGCATTCGTCACCGGAGGTCAACGCCCGCTCCACGGCGGCGAACTGTCCGCGCAGGCGCTTGATCCGGAAAAGTAGCTTCTGCTTTTCGCGAGAGATTTCGGGAATTTTGTCCTGCATATCTTTTCTGTCTTTATCGAACTTTTTGGCTATACCCTACCGGGGTATATTATAAGAATTTGAGCAGGATATCCATAGCTCCTGCCAGCCGCTTTTCCACTACGCCCGAACCTGTCCTTCGATTCCGAGTAAAGGACCCTTAGGGACAGACTGGCAACCGGAATTGATCGGCCCGGTCACCACCACGCGGTTAGAGATCTGCCAACCGAGTGGGCCAAGTTCCGAATTGGCAAGAATAACCAGGAGTCGGAGAACAAATAGCCGCAGGCTAGGTGACTGACAAACGTGTCGGCGCAGCCCTCCGAAGTCACGAACGCAACCGAAAGCACACTTGCATGACAACGACTCCCAGCAACGGTCGCTTGGGTTGATGATTCAAGCCTTGAATTGTCTCACCAGGGCG
>CAZDYZ010000228.1:0-2398 GCA_964509525.1 uncultured Acidobacteriaceae bacterium | reverse complement strand
AGAGGAACTCTTGGCGCGTCTGTTGCGCACGGAACGCGCCCAGCATGGACGAGGTTACGGTCGCCGAGTGTTGCTTCTCAACCCCCCTCATCATCATGCAAAGGTGGCGTGCCTCGATGACCACTCCCACGCCCAGCGGTTGGATGATTTTCTGAATAGTCTCGGCTATTTGCACTGTTAACCGCTCCTGCACCTGCAGGCGGCGCGCGAACACTTCCACCAGCCTTGGGACTTTGCTCAAGCCCATAACCTTACCCTTCGGGATGTAGGCTACGTGTACTTTGCCAAAGAACGGGAGCACATGGTGTTCACAAAGGCTGAACATCTCGATGTCCTTTACGATCACCATTTCGTCATAGTCCACGCTGAAGAGGGCCCCCTTTAGGATCTGTTCCGGATCTTCGCCGTAGCCCTTGGTGAGATAGTGCAGCGCTTGCACGTAGCGCTCTGGGGTTTTGGCCAGTCCTTCGCGTTCGGGCTGCTCGCCCAAGCGAATGAGCATCTCACGCGCTAACTCTTCGAAGCTGGCACCGGTCAGGGTTGGGATTTCGATCAGCTCCTTCATAGCCTCAAAGTGTCTCCGCACATCTTCCAGGTCTCCGCGCCTGCCTTTGCATATCAACCGCCTCAGCTCGGAAGATCTTATGGCTGCAGCTCAGCTCCGCCTGCATACTCGAAACTGTTCATCATGGTTTCTTCCAGCCGCACTCTCTCAAGATGAGCGGCCTTAAAGCTTCGCTTCAAAATGTTGAAGATCACCTCGCTCAAGATTTCCGTGGTCGGCACTATAGCTGCGAACTCTTGACGAACATTCAGATTCTGCTGATCGAAGCGACCTAGCACTTCCCGCCCCACTGCATCGTCCAGGTCGACTAAGTCGCAGATCATGCCGGTCTGCGGATTCACTTGACCACTTACCGTAACCTCGAGGGTGTAGTTATGTCCGTGGCCGTATGGATTGTTGCACTTTCCGTAGGTTGCGCGGTTTTCATCCTCTGAGAGCCGTTCGCAATGCAAACGGTGTGATGCGGAAAAAATGTAACGCCGCGTCAGATGAGCTTTCATGCTTCACCGTAGAAATCGACGAAAAGGTCTGGCAGTTCGTACAGGCGCACGCGATGCAATTTCGCCCCATTCAGCTTGCCCCGCAGTCTATTCCAGATCGCGATCGCCAGGTTCTCGGTCGTAGGGATTTGGGTACGGAACTCTTCCACTTCCTTGTTGAGATGCCGATGATCGAGACTCTCGATCACTTCTCGGTTCAGGATTTCCTTCAATTCGTTCAAATCCACAACGAAGCCAGTCTTAGGATCGATGTCACCTTTTACGGTAACCTCCAACGTGTAATTGTGGCCGTGCCCGTTCAGGTTGGCGCACTTGCCAAAGACACGTTGGTTCTCTTCGGCTGTAAATTCTGGATTGTTGTAGTAGTGCGACGCAGAAAACTCACACTTGCGGGTTAGATAGACCATAATCTCCTGAGGTGGTGCAGGCCTTCAGGCCGCGGTTAGGTCATGGTTACAAGGAGGACGTCTTGGTTGGCAACCCAAGGAAAACTCGCTCTCCGGTGGTAAGCCGGCCCGACGATACCGCTAAGCCCGAGCTCCTTGGTTTGGAACCGTTGAATTCGCGCCTCCCTTGGGTCTGGTTCCCAGCCCTCCAGGATACTGGCGTCCCTTCCAATACACCGACCCTCGCTTATGAGAGATGTGGGAATTCCACAAAAGTACCGCAAAAAGTGGCAACCCAAAAGGAGATAACGCATTGGACAGCAAATCAAAATGCGCCAGCTCGACTCGCTTCCAGAAGAGATAGAGCCACTGCAGGGTTACAACCACTGCCACTAGCAAGGCAAACTTCTCATCCTGCAGCCCCGCGATGATGGCAAAAGTTGCGGCCGTGACGATGACGGCAAATTCCACTGCCCGTCGTAACGCCAGGCCGCGCGCGTCGGGAAAAAGCAGCGCCAGGTTTTTTGTCCAACCTTCCCACATCTCACCGAAGCCGCGGTACATACGCGTGCTCACGACGTCAGACATTCGGAAACCCAGCTTGTATCCTGCCTGCTTAGCCAGCTTCGCAAGCTCCACATCTTCGAGGATAGCTGCTGCAACCGCGGCATGTCCGCCAAGCGCGTCATAAATGTCGCGCCGAATGAGCAGATACTGTCCGTTCGCAGCCGCCACCGGAGAACCGGGATCACACACCTGTTTCGGCGGATACTTTGTTGCCAGCTCAGCAAAGATGACTGGCATCAGAGCGCGTTCAGCCATTCCACGCACTTCCTGCTTCGGCGAATACGAAAGCAGGTCCAGGCACAATTCCTTTGCTTCCTGCAATCCCCGCGCAATTGAGCCTGGCGCGTGTTTCGTGTCCGCGTCGGTGAAGAGCAGCCACT
>CAZDYZ010000227.1:0-1530 GCA_964509525.1 uncultured Acidobacteriaceae bacterium | reverse complement strand
TGCCTGGATTGGGGTTCAACGTGGTCTACAAGCGGCATGAGGACGGAGCATGGTTTCCTTCAAGCTTCGGGACGGAGTTCCAGATGCACGTAGGGCCCCTGTTCTTCCTCAACCGGGACATTTCGATTGCGGTAGAAAATTCAGGGTTTGAACGTAAACATGTGGAAACCAAGTGAAGTTGAACCCCCTGAGGGGGCTCGAATCGAAGCATTTCTGACAAAAGATTGTGGATTTTGCTACAACAGGTAGTCTTCTCTAGGAGATTCCGCGCCGAAGTGTAAATTCGGACGTGGCCGGACAACCATCTCGCGCTGATGGTCTTGTTGAGCGCGCTTTCTGCTGAGTTCCCCCAGATTCGGTTTAACAATGGCTGGTCTTTTGGGACCAATCGGAGATGTAGAGTCGTGAGCGCCGATCCGCGGTTCGGGAGTATCTAACCTCCGGTATCCGATGCCGGAGATCCCGAGGTGCTATTTTGGCGAAACCGATGTGTTACAACGGCTGTTCGCGGTCGCGTATCTGCAAACGCAGAAGGCAAGCGAGGAAACGGAAGAGGAACGGCAGAAGGAGGCCCATTGCCGGTCCGCGATCATCGCTACACAACAGCATACGGTGGAAGCCAATCTAAGAGCCTCTAACAAAACCCCCTCTTGGGAACTGCAAGTGCTTTGAAGAGTCTGAGACGCAGTAGGCAAGGGTTCCAGGAATTGTGCAAAGCCGCCGTGTGGCCCACCAAGTGTCCTGTGTTGCCGCCCATGTCCGAAGTTCAGACCAATTCAGACTGGCCCTGAGCACTGCCTGACCATTGGCCAAGATGTCGGGTACGGCCTCGTCTACATAGCCCAGATACTCTTGCGGAATCGAATTCGCCTCTTCCTCCTGGAACATGGGCTGCGGGTATATGCCGAACCGCACGGGATCGAAGCCCATCGCCTTGATCAGTGCAATGTCGCGAGGAATGGCAAAGAGGGCATGGCCAGGCTGCGCAAGCTGGCCGATTGCCTACGGCGAGACTACCCCGACGCCGCGGCCAGTTTGCTAGAAGGGCTCGAAGAGTGCTTTACCATCAACCGTCTGGAGCTCCCGCCCACGCTGCATCGTTGTTTGGCGACCACGAATCTGATCGAGAGCTCGCAATCTGGTGTGCGCCTGCGAACTGGGTGCATATGTCGTTGGCGAGCCAAAATTTCGCAACGGTGTGTGGCAGCGGCCTTCTTGGAAACAGAGAAGCACTGCCGGCATTATGGGATAGAGAGAACTCTGCGCCTTGAAGGTCATCTTGCAAGGAGAAATTACGAAGGTAAAGATAAAGGAGAGAATCGCGTAAGATGGTACCCCGCCGTCAGCTGCCATCATGCAAATATATAGCGGGATACCAGCGAATCTCCTCACCACGCTGGAGCAATGAGCCTAACTCTCTATCTTCTTGATGTATAAACGAAGCCCGAGCAATACCATCCCGATTGCGATAAGGGACACGCCCAAGCCGGCACGGCGACGGTTCCGCTCCACCATGGCCTCCTTGCCGGC
>CAZDYZ010000226.1:0-4917 GCA_964509525.1 uncultured Acidobacteriaceae bacterium | reverse complement strand
AAATTAGGTCCTCTGCCAGTACTCTGCAACCTCGATCGGCGGAGGTTGGTGACACCCTCAGCTCGACGTGATCAAGCCAAACCCGAACAAACCGGGTGCTGTGCGTAACCATCCTTCCCAGGGACCTACGTACACAAGAGCGTTTAGGCTACAACCAGAAAGGGAGCTGGTCAGCCAAGAATGCCTAAGAACTGACGGACGTGTGAATGTCCACAACGGCGGGGTGCGTCTGAGTAAGTAAGTTGGCAGTTTCAGAATGCAAGGGCGAGTGAGGCCAACTGAGTTCCCTCAACTCGGCTTCGGATCTTGGCGAAGGCAGTGTCGCGCGATGTCGACGTATCATCTGCAAAGGGCGAAAATCCGCAATCATCCGTAGTTCCGAGGCGTTCCACAGGAATAAACTGGGCAGCCTCTAATGTCCGATCACGCACCTGCTCGGCGGTCTCTACCGAGGGGTTGATTGGATCGGTCACCCCCACAAAAACAATCTGATCTTCTTGTAGATGTCGACGTACTTCGGTCAGCGCACGACTGCGGTCTGGTTCGCTGGCTAGCTGGAGGTAAAATCTTCCTGCCTTGAGCTGAAACAGAAGCGGTAGCAAGCCCGCGTAGTCAATATCCGCGCTGTGCGTCGAATCCTGATCTCCTCCGGGACAGGTATGGACGCCAATCTTACGACGTTCCACGGCCGTGAACCGCTCTAGCACCCGGTTATTCAGGGCAACGAAGGCCTTTAGGAGTCCACCGGAGGGATCGAGCTTCAGCGCTAATCGCCCCTCGGTGAAGTCTATTTGTACGCAGGCTGCTCCCGCCTCTAGACACTCACGGATGTCACATTCGGCTTGATAGAGCAAGTCTTCCACAAACGTTTCCCGCGAATATCCTGGTACACCCTGCGCTGGGTACAGTAGGCTCAGGGCAGATGCGGAAATCACCGCCTGTTTCAGAGGACGATGAGTATACTGCTGCGCCTTCTTTAGATAGGTAACAGCGTGTACAGCGTACTTGAAGGGGCCAACTGTCAGTCGAGGGAGTTGACGCGTGTGCCCGTCCGCGAACGGAATGACGACTCCATCGGGCGCAAGATTGGCAAGACCCGCGAGCGGATAGGTAGCGAAGCTGGACTTTGTTTGCTCCCCATCCGTAATCACTGGGGAGCCCGTCTGCTCGAAGCGGGAAATCGTCTCTCGCAATGCCTCGGCTTCCGCTGCGTACAACTGTTCATCTGAAATCCGCCCTGCGGAGTGCTCCTTCATCGCATTCAACAGTTTAGGGGGCCGCGGAATGCTCCCAATTGGCTCGGTCGGTATCGGCATCTCCGGATTCCTATGATTACGAATGGTCCAAGACCAGCTTCCTTCCAATTCTCGCTCTCCGTCCCTGACACTTTGTCGGAGTGGTTACTGCTAAATCATTGGACGGAAGGCTTACAACAAAACAGGAATGCTCCAACGCTTCCATTTATATACTGTTCTGCCTGCCAGGTCTTCATCATCGCTACCAGCTTCTCTCAAAGGTTCATCGCTGGCGCTTGAGGACGCATCTCTGGACGTAATCTTGTCTCTGTCGTTGGGCTCACCATAGTGTTACCCCCTTCCATGCTCATTCGCTTGGAACCAGGGGTGGCCCTGCTGCCAAAGCCAGGAGCAACACAACAAAGACGCCATTTAACACTCCTTTAATATGTGTTGCATTTAATGTACCGAAGCCCGACTAAGTCCGTGAAGGGGCGAGAGGGCTTTGCCTGAAACGACATGCTAAATCTTGGCTTGATGCCTGCAAGCAAAAAAGCCCCAGCGCCGGCCCCGGCGGTCGCCGTCTGGCATCTGCACGATCACGATTGGATTATGTTCCCCTGCACATCGTGCCGCCTGGGAAACTGCGGTTGTCACAAGAATTACACCTTCGGCAAGTTGTTAATCATGGGCTGGGATTCCAAAACACGGCGGAAGCGTAAATGATCCGCAAGCTTGTCGACTTTTCGTTAACGAATCGCTACCTGGTCCTCGCGGTGGCAATCCTGCTCTTTGTGTGGGGCGCAATTTCATTTCACCAACTTCCCGTCGAAGCATACCCCGACATTGCCAACAACTACGTGGACATCATCACCCAGTGGCCAGGAATCTCCGCCGAGCAGGTCGAGCAACAAGTCACGATCCCAATTGAAATCACGATGAACGGTATTCCGCACGTGACACACCTTCGCTCGTTCACTCTCTTCGGACTTTCGTACGTCGAGCTGATCTTCGATGAGGAGGAAACCAACGCCTGGAACCGCGAGAGGGTGTTGGAGCGGCTTTCGCAAGTTACCTTGCCCCCCAACCTGTTGCCACAGATGGGCACGGATTGGAGCCCGGTAGGACAGATCTACTGGTACACACTCAGGAGCACAAATCCAAACTATGACGTGATGGAGTTGAAGTCCATCGAAGATTGGGTAGTTGAAAAGAATCTTAAGTCTGTCCCTAACGTGGTGGACGTTTCTAGCTTCGGGGGGCCCACGCGTGAGTACCAGGTACGCCTGGACCCCAACAAGTTGGTGTCATACGGGCTCAGTCTGTCTCAAGTGGAGCAGCAACTCACCAACAGCAACACGAATGCGGGCGGCAGCTTCGTGCAGGCGGGTTTGCAGCAGATCAACATCCGGGCAGTGGGCCTGGTCAGGGACGTGCGGGACATCGAGAACACCGTTATCTTTGCGAAAACGGGCACTCCGGTACTCATGAAGGACATCGGAGTGATAGAGGAGGGGCCGAAGATCCGCCTTGGCCAGACCGCTAAATCGATTCATCGGGAAGACGGAAAGATCATCAATGACGACGATGTGGTATCGGGCATCGCGCTCTTGCGCAAAGGCGCTGACCCTGAACCGACACTCCGCAAGATCAATGCGAAGGTGAAGGAGCTGAACGAACGGATTTTGCCGCGGGGGGTAAAGCTGATTCCGTTTCTCGACCGTAGCGACTTGCTCCATTACACCACCCACACCGTGCTGCATAACCTCACAGAAGGCATCATCCTGGTGGTTATCGTCCTTTTTCTCTTTCTTGGAAACGTACGCGGCGCTATCATCGTTGCCCTAACAATTCCGTTTTCGCTCTTGTTCGCCTCTGCCTGCCTAAACCTCAAGGGTATTCCTGCAAACCTTCTCTCATTGGGCGCCCTGGATTTCGGAATGGTGGTGGATGGTGCAGTTGTCATGGTGGAAAACATCATCCGCCATCTTGGCCACAAGGAAAACGACACCTATCGGGCACCGACGGATTGCATCCGCGATGCAGCACATGAAGTGGAGCGGCCGGTCTTTTATGCGATCGCCATCATCATTACTGCCTATTTGCCGATTTTCACTTTGCAGCGCGTGGAAGGAAGGCTGTTCAGGCCCATGGCCTGGACGGTCGCCTTCGCCTTGTTAGGTGCCCTGCTGTTCTCGATGCTGGTGGCGCCGGTTCTCTCCTCCCTCTTCTTTGCCAAGGGAGCGAAGGAGTGGCGCAACCCAGCGATGACCTGGTTGACCGCAAGGTACCGCCATGCTGTGTATTGGGCCATCGAGCATCGCTATGTGACCGTGGGTACGGCCGTCTGTTTTTTTCTCCTCAGCCTGTTCCTGTGGTTTGGACCGCTGATCGGATCCGAGTTCCTGCCCCACCTGGATGAGGGTGCGTTATGGGTACGAGGCACTCTTGCTCCTAGCGTTGGACCGAATGAATCAATCAGCGTTATGAATCAGGCCCGCATCGCGCTGTGCTCGTTTCCCGAAGTCACTCAGTGCTGGAGCCAGGCGGGGCGACCCGATGACGGAACGGACCACACGAACTTCTTCAACACTGAATATTTTGTTGACCTGAAGCCCAAGGAAAAGTGGCGCCCGGTCTTTCATCAAGACAAGGAAAGATTGATCGCGGCCATGGATCGCGAACTGGAGAAAATTCCCGGCGTGATCTGGGGTTTCTCCCAGCCCATTGCGGACAATGTGGAGGAAGCGGTCAGCGGGGTGAAAGGCCAGCTTGCTACCAAAGTGTATGGCGATGACCTGAATGTTCTTCAGGGAAAGGCAGATCAGATTGTCAAGATCCTGCGGCAGGTTGAGGGCATTGAGGATCTCGGGGTCTTGCAAGTCCTCGGTCAACCGAACCTGAATGTGATTGTGGACCGCCAGCAGGCGGCCCGCTATCAGATCAATGTATCTGACGTACAAGACGCGATCCAGACTGCGGTGGGCGGCAACGCCCTAACGCAGGTTCTCCGTGGTGAGGCAAGATACGACCTGGTCTTGCGCTACCAGCGGCCGTACCGCGAGACCAGGGAAGCCATCGCGAACATTCGCCTCCTATCGACCAGCGGGGAGCGTGTGTCGCTCGCGCAACTCTGCAAAATCGAAGAACGAGACGGGGGTTCGGAAATCTACCGTCAGGAGAATCAGCGATACGTGGCCATCAAGTACAGCGTCCGGGGCCGGGGCCTTGGCGATGCCGTCGAAGAAGCGATTCAGAAGGTCACTGCACAGGTGCAGCTACCCCGTGGTTATCACATCGACTGGGAAGGGGAGTACGAAAGTGAAAAACGGGCTGAAGCTCGACTGCTTGTCATTGTGCCGCTTACGGTTGTGCTGATCTTTATCATCCTGTACACGATGTTCCGCTCGTTCAAATGGGCGTTGCTCATTTTGGTGAATGTGGCGCTGGCCCGCATCGGCGGCCTGCTGGCATTGCTGATCACTGGGACGCACTTCAGCGTTTCCTCCGGTATCGGCTTCCTGGCTCTTTTTGGGGTTTCGGTGCAGACGGGTGTGATCATGCTCGAGTACATCAACCAGCTTCGCGCCCGAGGACATTCCGTGGAAAATTCGGCCGCCGAGGGCGCGGTTCTTCGCCTTCGCCCCATCATGATGACCATGCTGGTAGCCACGCTGGGACT
>CAZDYZ010000225.1:0-5644 GCA_964509525.1 uncultured Acidobacteriaceae bacterium | reverse complement strand
CCCACGATAGCGCTGACCACGAAATCAGCGTCGGGATGAGTAGATACCTTCACCGAGCCGGCTGATCCATACAACACCTGAACATTTTCCCCGAGCCCGGCTTTCTTCAGCCTGGCGTGGAGATGATCAGCTGCTTCAGCTGAGGCCATCGAGATTACCTGCGGCTGCCAACGGCGCGCCTGGTCGAAGGCGAGGTCAACATTGTTACCTGCTGCCAGGCTCACAACCGTGAAGCGGTCGGGGAAGCTCTCCACGATGCTGAGCGTGCTTTTGCCGATGGAGCCGGTCGAGCCAAGGATGGCGATTCGTTTCATTACGGTTGGGAAGGTTAATCTGCAACCATCACCCAGCGGAAGTACTTGCCCAGCACCGTGAGATAGAAAAAACAGCCCACCGGCGCAGCAAACAACAGAGCATCGATCCGGTCGAGCACACCTCCATGACCCGGCAGCAAATCCCCCGAGTCCTTTACACCTCCACCACGCTTCAACATGGATTCCACCAGATCGCCAAGTTGCGCGGCGATATTCAGGCACAGGGCAAACACGACGACTAGAGCCGGAGGAGCTGGAGAGGAGTGTGGCATGGCCATCGGCTGATACCAGGCATAGCCCAACGGAATAATGAGCCCAATCCGCGTAAGTGCATTATGGATTGGACCAACGTAGCGAAACAGCGCACAGGCCGCCATGATAGCGGCAACCGTTGACGCGATAGTTCCCGCCCACGACTTGGCGGGGCTAATCCGAGGCGCGATTTTCCGTTTTCCGATCGCCCGGCCAACGTAGTACGCAGCAATGTCGCCCGTCCAGACCAGCAGCATGACATAAAGCAGAAAGAGTGCTCCATTCGAGTAGGAGCGCAATAAGACCATGGAGGCCAGGGAGGCTCCTATGTAAGGCAACAAGAGGAAGGACGCGGCGGCATCCGGAAGGGCTTGGGAGAGAGGCTCGCGCCGCATGCCAACAACCATCAGGATAAAGGGCGCGGCTATGAGCAGAAGCAATGCCCAGGATGCCGCCGCCGTGACCGTCAGGGAAAACGCCAGATGGTAGCTCACGCTCATCATCTGTGCAGCTGCAAAGGCGACGAGAAATACACAGACGAGGAACAGATAGCATAATCTGCGAAATGGGCTCAAGCCATTGGCCTGCGCGATGTCGAGATATTCATGCGCAGCCAGCAAGGCCACCCCCAGCACCAGCAGCGTGAACAGCCATAGCGGCGTCCGAAACACTGACAGAATGACGGGTGGAATCAGGATGATCGCGGTCAGGACGCGTTTCACAACAAATGTCCGTTGTCGGTACCCAGTCCCCCGAAGCGGCGCTCGCGTTTCTGGAAGGCCTCTATGGCCTCCAGCAGGTGCATGCCGCGAAAGTCGGGCCAGAGGGTCTCGGTGACGTAGATCTCGGCATAGGCAGCCTGCCAGAGCAGGAAATTGCTGAGTCGCATCTCGCCACTGGTGCGGATCACCAGATCGAGCTCCGGCAGACCGTTGGTGTAGAGATGCCGCGCGATAGATTTTTCGTCGATCTTGAAGTGCTCGATGCCTCCGTTGCGTGATGCATCACGCAACAAGGCGGTGAAACAATCCACCAGTTCGGTGCGCGATCCGTAATTGAGCGCGAGGGTGAGTACCATGCCGGAGTTCTTTTCGGTCATCTCCCGGGCCCATGCCATGCGCTCCTGCACCGCTTGCGGCAGCTCCTGCTGGCGGCCAATGTACTGCAGCCGGATGTTGTTCTCCAGCAACGTAGGCAGTTCCATCATGAGATAGCGCCGCAGCAGGTTCATCAGATACTGCACCTCGGACCTTGGGCGCTTCCAATTCTCGACAGAAAAGGAATAGAGAGTAAGGGCTGAAATGCCCACGCGCGCAGCAGTCTCGACTGTCGAGCGCACCGCAGCGACACCCGAGCGGTGTCCCGCGATGCGAGGCAGATGGCGGCGTTTGGCCCACCGGCCGTTTCCGTCCATGATGATGGCGATGTGATGGGGCAGCCGCTCCGGATCGAGGCGGGAGTAAATCTCAGCCTCTTTGCGGTTCAGCCCAGCGGGCACCTGTGCACGCAAAGCATACCTCGGACCCTTTGAAAGTAGCACACGCAACACGGGGTTGCAATGAAAGTGCGCTGCGCCAGGGAAGCCGGGGAAGAACGGCCTAGGCACCTTCCCGGTCCAGTCAGTTTAACGTGCGTACTGTTCGGGGCTTACGGAGTTCTGTTTACCAGGGTGGGCTTAACTGTTACAAGGTGGAGATCAGGCGAGCGGACTGGGCCGCCCGCGCTAGTTTTGCGCATAGAGCCGAGGATGTTCAACCATGTCGCGGACCTGCACGAGCACGTTGGAAAGCTGCATGGCGTTCAGCTGCGACGTGAAGGCAGCCAGCTCGGCGATGAAGGGATCGGCGAGTGCCTGGTTGATCTCATCTTCCCGGGATGGCCCGCATGCGCGCAGCAGATCGGGCACGCTTACCTCCAGCGCTGCCGCCAATCGGGCCAACGAGGACAGGGTGGGTGTGGCTTTCTCGTTCTCGATTTTCGAAACGTAGGTGCGGGGCACGCCCATCCGCAGCGCCAGCTGTCGCTGGCTAAGAGCAGCGCGCCGCCGTAAATTTCGGATCGCCGTGGCGACACGCACTTCGGAGCGGTCAGACACTTCTACGGCTGGCACTGGTAAACACGGGGTGAGGATCGGTTCAGGTTCATCCTCATCCAGCGACGTGCGGCAACGACGGCAAAGGTTATTGACGGTTTTGAACTGGACGAGATGGCACTTGTCACATCTCACCACTTCGCGGGAATCTACCGGCGCGAGTGTCGTGGCCATTTAGGCTGCGGGAGTGCCAGAGCGGACACTAACTTCAGCTTGCGCATACATTGCGGCATTTCTCTGCTACAGTCAAGAACATAGTGGGATGAAAACCGGTGAAAGCTGCGAAATTGTGGCAATCACATCCCAGTGGAACGGCAGAAAGCCAGTGAAACAAGGGAGATTTGCGGAATGACACGTTCCGATGCATGGTGTTTACTAATTGAGTTCACCCAGTCGGAAAGCTTGCGCAAGCATGCGCTGGCAGTAGAAGCGTGCATGCGCGCCTACGCCCGCAAGTTTGGCGGAGACGAAGAGCGCTGGGGCGTTGTCGGCCTCATACACGATTTTGACTACGAGAAGTATCCCAGCCTTGACGATCATCCATATAAGGGAAATGAAATCCTGACGCAGCGCGGTGCTCCTGAGGAAATCCGTCGGGCCATCATGTCCCACGCCGACTACACCAACGTGAGCCGAGACTCCAACCTGGAGAAAGCACTGTTTGCCTGTGACGAGCTCGCCGGGTTCATCACCGCCACCGCGTTGGTTAAGCCTAGCAGGTCGTTAGCCGAAGTAGACGCCAGGTCGGTACGCAAGCGAATGAAGGACAAGGCGTTTGCACGGGCAGTTAGCCGCGAGGACATCATCAGCGGCGCCGCCGGACTGGGGGTTGACCTCGACGAGCACATTGCATTCTGTATTGAGGCGATGAAGAGCGTGGCGGTGGAACTGGGGTTGGCGGGGAAAGACGCGCAACCAACCGGGATGTGATTGGACCTGGTAGCGCGACCTTTAAGGTGCCAAGCGAGGGTTCCAATCAGCCATGGAGATACACTCCTGGCCTTTCAATCTTGTTGTGCGGTCCGTACCCGATGAGTTGACCGAAGAGTGAAAGGATTCTGTGTCCCTAAGGCGATGGCCCCTTGAGCTACTTCTGCGCCAGGGGTTGTATGTGCTCGACTATCGCGCTTATGGCAACGTCTTGCTTTTGCTTTGTCGGCCGGGCCAGGATCTCAACTTTGTTCTCCGCGAACTTCTTGCTGCCAATTGTGATGCGATAAGGGATCCCGATCAGATCCGCATCTTTGAATTTCACCCCTGGTCGCTCATCGCGATCGTCGAGCAACACCTCAAGTCCTGCGCACTCAAGATCAGTTGCGATCTGGGTGGCCGCGTTCAGCAATTCGTCGGATGTACTTAAGGGCGTAACGATCACATCAAAGGGAGCGATGCTTGCAGGTAGCCAAAAGCCATCCTCATCGTGATTTTGTTCGATGCAGGCGATCAGGATGCGCTCGATACTGATGCTGTAACTACCCATACTCGGCGTGACAGACTTGCCGTAGTCATCGAGCACACGCACCCCCATCGACTCCGAGTACTTGTCCGAGAGCTTTGAGATGTGGGCAATCTTGATCACCTTACCGATCTTCAGCGGGAGTAAGCCGCAACGCGGACACAGGTCCCCTTCGACGGCAGCGCGCAGGTCAGCCCAGGTCGTGGGATGAAAGGTCTCGCCCGGAGTGAGATTCTTAACGTGGTACTCCACCTTATTGGCGCCCGCAATGAGGTTTCTCCGGCCGCGTAGCGCTTCTTCGACCAACAACAGTGGCCTGGTTGTGTCCGACTCGTCCCTTGCCCACTCCACATTCGTCGGGCCTAAATATCCTGCCGGGGAGTTGAACAGTGCGCAAATCTCCTCCTCTTGCATGGGGCGGTATTGACTTCCCCCGATCGCAGCCGAGAGCTTGGCCTCGTTGAGAAGGTGGTCTCCGCGCAGCAGCACAACCAGCGCACGAGTGCGGAGCTTCCCCGCTCCCGGGTCAGAGGCATCCGTCATCATATAGGCGAGTGTTTTGATCTTGTTCCTGGGGGAGACACCCAGGAATCGTGCTACATCCTCAATTGTCTTCTGCCCCGGGGTGTGAACGAGTTCCGGCTCGCCACTTCCCGATGGGGGGAGGTCTTCGACAGGGTCAACCAGCGAGGTTGCCTTCTCCAGATTGGCCGCATAGCCGCAACCAGCACAGGTGGCAACAAGGTCGTCGCCGCCTGTGGTTGGCACCATGAACTCCTGCGACTGCGACCTGCCCATCGTAACCGGGCAGGCATCGACAGCGAGGTACCTTAGGCTGCAGCGGTCGAAGATTCGGCAATGAATGTCGTAATGCTTCTGGTAACTGACGTCGAGGCCGGCGGTGTCGAGATCAAAGGAGTAAGAATCTTTCACGGTGTAGTGGCGATTGCGCAGCAGGGATCTGGGATGCGGTTCATTGCGGAATTTTTGCTGGATGTGGTACCAGACTTGCGGAAGTTGCTTGTAGCTGCGCAGTTCCTTGCGGGCAACTTCAGCCACACCCTCTTCCGCGCTCATGTCTAGGCACAGGTCGTGACCATTCCCCAGTGTCGGGCGGAACCGGCTTTCGGCCGCCGTCTGCCAGCGGCCGCTCGCTTCCCGAACTTCTCCTGGATGCAGTGCCAGGAGAAAAAATTCCTGCCCGATGCGGTCCATCTCTTCACGTACGATATTGCTGATCTTGCGCATGGCGCGATGGCCGAGGAAGAGGAAGCAATAGCGACCGGTGGCTAACGGGCGGATGTATCCGGCGCGGATTAGCAGCTTTTGGCTTGCGGTCACGGCGTCAGCCGGGGCTTCACGCAAGGTGGGGATTAAGAGCTGTGACCAGCGATGCATGCGTCGCTCTTGTGGTCCCATGGAGATTGGTTATTGTACCGAACTAGGAATCAGGAGCCTGACGTTCTTACCCGCTTTTCCACCAGGCAAGGCTTCCGAGACAACTGATGGTTGTTTCCGCGATGAGGCGGC
>CAZDYZ010000224.1:0-3059 GCA_964509525.1 uncultured Acidobacteriaceae bacterium | reverse complement strand
TACGAGCCTGACGGAACGCTGCGCTCGCGCAAATTCGAAGATGCGCTGATCCGCAATCCCGAGGAAGCTGCCTGGCAGGCTCTCAGCATTGTGGAGCAGGGCGTGGTCATTGCCAGCGATGGCAGCGAAGTCGCCATCGATGCACAAACCATCTGCATCCATGGCGACACTCCCGGCTCCGTCCAAATCGCCGCCGCCGTCGCGAAGAGCCTGCGAGAGGTTGGGCTAAACGTTCGGTCTCTTTCAGATTGACTTGGCTATACAACGTAGGAAGCATTGGGAGTTAGTTCGCAGCGTCCTGCTGGCATGTCGAGGTCAGAGATTGGCGGTCAGCTTCCCCAAGGTATTCTCTAAACTTCACGACAACCTGGCAATTCTTATTCAATTCAGCATTGTCCTTTTGCTGCGCGGCCGCCTTCGAGAGCAGCAAAGAAATTGAGGCGATCGAGGCTCCACAGGTTTTTCGCGATGCTGAGTCCCGATCATCCGATTCGTTAAACAGCTCCACATATAGTTTCACGGCTTTGCCAAACGTGTCCCTGGCGGGGTTGTATTTGCCTTCATGGAGGTAGACCTCGCCCAGTAGAGCCAGGGTGCGGGCTGTTGCCAAGGAGCCCTTATCAATCTGCTTGAAAATCTTAAGGGCCCTAGAGTACTTGTCCTCGGCATCAGGGAGATTGCCTTGGTCGGTTGCGAGGCTGGCTGATGCTCTCAACCATTCTGCTTGTTCTATGGTGTCTGATCTCCACCTATTGGCTACAAAAAGACGCTCAGCAATCTCCAGCCGTTGGGTCGCTCCTCGAAGGTCCTTCTGAACAAGAGATTTATTTGCCAGATCGAGTGCCATCCAATAATCAGAAAGAGCCTGCATTGTCGCGTCCGCCTCGGTTTCTTGCCGTCGCGTGCTGGCAAACCCGACCTTTACAAAGGTAATTGCTTCTGCGGGCTGACCGTCAGCTTCAAATGGCTGAAACTCCCAATGTTTGACCGCGTCCATAGCTGCATACACAAGTAGTGGATGACCAGAAATAACACGCTTCACGGTCACTTTGCCGTTTTCAGAGATCACGATTTCAAGTAGAACGACACCGGAGATCCGAGTCTGCTGTGCTAATGGAGGATAAACGGGGGAAGTTTGCTTGCTAAGGTGATTTTCTGCATCGGCAGGAGATACACGAATGGTTGTGCCTATGGAGGCGGTTGGTACGGCAAAGGCAAGCAGCAAGAAGAATAAGTTTCAAGACTGCGACCCATCGTAATCCCATTGTCAAGCGGACGACACAAAGAAAATCACAAGAGACGGGGCAAAGAAAAACGGGCAACCGAAGCTGCCCGCCGCTGAAGTCTAAAACAAAAAGCGCCGAACCGCGGCGCAGAAGCTACTCGAATTTTTCGGTCATCACTGGGAACTGCAACTTAGCCTTGGCGAGCGACTTGACGACCATGCCTTCGGCGGTTTCCGGTGTGGTGTTGCGGGAAGTGGCCATTTCGCTGACCAGCAGGTACTTGGCCAGTGCCTTCCGCCAAGCCGTCAAATGCGGCGCGCGTGGTATTGCCATTCTGTCAGAATTGGGTTACCCTTGGAGAAGATTATGAAGGGCATTACCGTTAAGCTTCCAGAAACGACGCTGCGCCAGTTAAGGCGGGAGGCTCGCGCGACGGGATGCAGCGTGGCTGCCCTGGTTCGCGAAAGGGTCGAGGCTCCCCCGCGCCGGGGCAGTCGGTCCGTCTATGAGATCACCTCCGATCTTGCCGGCAGTGTGGCAGGCGCTCGAGAGCCTGCGACGAACCAGCGGCGCAGGTTCGCGCGGTCGTGATCACGATCTGCGACACAGGGCCACTGATAGCGTATCTGAACCGCAATGACCCGTTTCACCAATGGTCGGTCGCGCTGATGAAGCAAGTGCGCTCCCCGATGCTGACGACGGAGCCGGTCCTAACCGAAGTGGCGTACTTCCTGCGTGCCGACCGGGTGGACGTCGATCCATTGTTTCAACTGCTCGAGCGCAACGCTATCCGGGTGGACCTCCAGGTTGCCGCACACTGGCCCCGACTCCGCACTCTCATGGCGCGCTACAACCAAATGGATCTGGCCGACGCATCGATTGTCGTCCTGAGCGAGCGGCATATGCGCTGCCAAGTACTCACGGTCGATCGTAAGGACTTCAGCGTCTACCGACGGAACGACAGACAAGTGATTGATTTCGTAGCTCCTTCGAAATTGTAGAACGTTCTTTTGAAGCCCGGAGCAGCCAGCTGTGTCTTACGTTTGGAATCATGCGGTAAGCCCGCGGTGGGCAGGAGCTCTATGATTGAGGACCGGGTATGGGCGGAACGGCCGCTTTCGCAAGCCACCGACGCCCTGGGGCGCGCGTCTCGGCTTTCTGGTTTCAGACTTCTTTAGGCAAGCACAGATCGAAGGGCCAAGCTCCCGGCGCATTTCGCCAGCCAGAAAAAACCAAAGCTATTAACTGAAAACGTTGGTGGGCCTGGGTTGACTTGAACAACCGACCTCGCCCTTATCAGGGGCGCGCTCTAGCCACCTGAGCTACAGGCCCACGGCGGGAATTCCTTCTTACAGATAGATTTATGATAGGCGGGCCCGGAATTGCGGTCAAGCGATTACCCCCACCCCAGATTTCGGCCGTCTTGACATTGAAGCAAAAGGTGACGTGGCTAAGGATTGAACTACCATATAGATATGGTAGAATCAGATGTATGAAAAAGACCCTGTACATCGACGACGCTCTGTTGCGCGACGCGAAGTCAGCGTCTGGGGCGAGGACCGACACCGACACAGTCCGGCTCGGTCTTGAGGCCCTGATCCGTCAGCAGGCCTACCAACGGCTTCGTGCCCTCCGGGGGTCGGAGCCAAGCGCCCGCCAGGTTCCGCGCCGGCGTGAGCGCGCTGCATCAGCCGCGCACTCCGCCCCGTGATTGTCCTAGTCGACACCTCCGTCTGGATTCGGTTCCTCTCGAACCGCGCACCCTATGCGGCTGA
This sequence comes from uncultured Acidobacteriaceae bacterium, assembly GCA_964509525.1. Classification (GTDB taxonomy): domain Bacteria; phylum Acidobacteriota; class Terriglobia; order Terriglobales; family Acidobacteriaceae; genus Bog-257. Next base: position 58 of record CAZDYZ010000224.1, on the reverse strand, counting down.
ACTGGACCACCTTTTGAGCCGCGACGAGGTGAGCGGTCACGACTTCGTCTATGGAGAA
>CAZDYZ010000223.1:0-4284 GCA_964509525.1 uncultured Acidobacteriaceae bacterium | reverse complement strand
CAAGACCGGCTGGATCAGTTTCCTGGCCGGGACCGGAGCCATCGTCCTCACATTTTTGGCCGGATCCGAGCTTGACCCTGGCATCTTCCGCACGAAGTGGAAGGAGGCCACAATTGTTGGTCTCGTCGGCTTCTTTGGACCGTTTATCGGCTGCACACTCATCGCCTACTTCATTTTGCACTGGAGTTGGCGGTCAAGTGAGTTGGCTGGTGTAGCTCTAAGCACGACATCGGTCGCCGTGGTCTATGCGGTAATGCTGGAGCTTGGCTTTAACAAGACCGAATTTGGCAAGGCGATTCTGGCTGCGTGTTTCGTCAACGACCTCGGTACAGTGATTGCACTAGGACTGATTTTCTCGCCATTCACGTACAAGACGCTGATCTTCGTTCTTGTGTCGGTGGGAGTCTTCGTCTTGCTTCCGTTGTTAACACCCAGGTTCTTCTCGAAGTATGGTGGCCGTGTCTCCGAGCTGGAAGCCAAGTTCCTGCTTTTCTTCCTGTTTGCGATGGGTGGGTTGGCCGTTTGGGCGGGCAGTGAAGCTGTTCTTCCTGCCTATGTCATCGGAATGGTGCTGGCCGGCACGGTCGGCAAGGATCATGTCCTGGTTCGAAGGCTGAGAACACTCACGTTCGGACTTCTCACGCCTTTCTACTTCATTCGAGCCGGCTCATTCGTCTCGGTTCCGGCGCTCATCGCCGCGCCTCTAGTCTTTGTAGCCCTGTTTTTCGCGAAGATGCTTTCGAAGATGATAGGGCTCGTGCCGACCGTTAGGGCCTTCAAGTACCAACGCGAAGAAGGACTCTACTACACCTTGATGATGTCGACGGGCCTCACCTTCGGGACGATTTCGGCGCTGTTCGGCCTGAATCATAACGTCATCACGCAAGCGCAATATTCGCATTTGGTCGCGACAGTGATTGGCTCAGCTGTCATCCCGACTGTTATTGCGAATGCGCTGTTTCTGCCGCGACACTTACTGCCCAAGGAGCACTCACGGTCTCAGCCCACGGTTCACGCGCCTCAAGTCTCCCGAGTGCCCATGGAGGCGGAGTAGGAGAGATATGCCGCTCAACCTTGAAATTCCGTATTTCCGAAAGGTTTTGGTGGGCTACGATGGTTCACCGCTGGCCGAAAAGGCGGTAGATGTGGCCATCCGCTTCGGCGTCTGCGAAAAGTCCTCGATCTTGGTGCTTGCGGTTGCAAGGCCCCCTGAACCCGCAACCTCGGTCGAAGTGGAGGCCGTTCTCGACGACGCTCGCGAACATTATGAGCGAGGATTCAAAGGATTGGTGGAGCGCGCGAAATCTCGCGGCGTGGACATCAGTACTGACATCGTCGTCGGCCATCCTGCAGAGCAACTGATCCACCGCGCAGAAACAGTGCAGGCGGACCTGATTATCGTGGGTCGTCGAGGGACCTCGCTGTTCCACAAAATCATGCTCGGATCGGTCTCTGAGCGAGTGCTGAGATATGCACATTGCCCGGTGCTGTTGGTGAAGTAGATAGAAGTGGCGCTACCAAGAGTGACAACGTTCGCCAACGTGAGGTGAAACAAGTATGAAGATCGTGTAATCTCCGACACCCTCGGAAATCTGGAGGCCTTGAACGCCTTGCCCGAATTGGGAGACAAGCTTTGGGTGTTGGGTGATCTGGTCGGTTACGGCCCAAGTCCGCGCGAGGCCGTGACTCTACTTCGATCTCCAGCGGAGATTGTTATACGCGGAAATCACGACCAGGCGGGAGTCCTGTCCTGCCTTGCAAGGCAGAGACCCGTTGGATCAATACTCGGCGATGGTCTTAGGAGCTGGGGAATGGATCTTGCGCAAGAGTTCCTGATAGCCGGGCTCCTGGTTCAAAGTGAGCAAAGTCAAGTTCTGGCGCATCATGAGAAATGCCGGATTGTGCCGCTCGTAGTCCTGACGGAGGAAGTGAATGGCTTCGTCTTTCTTGCCCATCTGCGCACACGTGATCGCAAGCACGGTTCCTGGAAGTTTCCCGTCGGCGTAGAACTTCTTCTGACTTAGATACAGATGGTGAAGCAGCCCGCGCTCTCCATCCTCCCCGAAACCCGCTCTGGCAGCCGCAGTGGTTGCCTTCAGCACCTCATCCTGGCTCAATTCCGCCGCTCTTTCATTTTCCCGGAGAAAGTTCGGATAGTCCCGGAGGCTCAGATACATTTCGGCTAGGTAGCGGTAGGGTGAGAGGAACTCCGGGTCGGTCAGTTCTACTTGCCTGACCAGTTCGAGTCCTTGTTGAGTTTGTCCGGCATGGAACAACATCAGGCCCTTGTCGGCAAGGATGGCGTGCGAAGCGGGATCCAACTCCTGCGCGCGGTCGATTTCCTGGAGACAAATGGGATACCAACCCGGGGCGGCAAAGGCGTTGGCGAACCAGAGACGGGCGAGGGGATCACGCGGATTCAGTTCCATGGCCCGCTGAAACTCTCGCTCGGCCGCGACAAAATCCCAATTCCCCCAGACCTCGTCGAAAGCCAGCGAGCGATGGGCCTCGGCGAGCGAATCATCCAATTCAATCGCCTTCTTGGCCGCGACGATGGCCCTCTTATAGGCTTCGTTCTCCGGCATCATCGTGTACTCGCGCAGCAGATTATAAGTGTCTGCCAGTCCGACATAGGCTTGAGCGTTGCCGGGATCATGCACGATGGCCTGCGTGAAATAGTCCAGCGCGCGGTTCAAACTTTCGGGTGTTCTACGGTTCCATTCGAAGCGTCCTCGGAGGTAGAGATCGTGGGCGAACTTTGTCTCGGGACCGGAAAGGCCCGCGGAAGAAGTGGTCTTGGCGGGCACGAAACGAAGAAAGGATGTGCTCGTATTGTGGCTATTGAGGAAGTAGGCAAAAACCAAAACACCGCTGAGTGCCGGAACGGCCCAGCAAAGGATGCGCCAAAGCTGCGCTGGCCGCGCCCGCAGTTGCCACCGCAGGCGCGCATCGGGGTCCTGGGCTGAAGCTTCTGTCTGGAATTCCTCTGCGCCGCTTCCACTTTCGACGGCGGCAGCAATTTCCGGCGATGAGATTTGTCCTCCGGGTTCCGAAAGCAGCCACTCGTCCAGCTCCGCCGTGAAGGCGTAAACACTGCCGTGTCCGTGGCCAGGTACGTGATGGACCGGCAGGGAGCGTTCAGTCTCCCAGCGTTTGACGGTCCTCTCACCCTTGCCTAAATAGTCAGCGATTTCCTTCCAGGAGTCGAGGCGGGCACGCCGTGCGGAGATCGGGGGACTTGCCGTGCCGTGAGGAGCCAGTGGCATGAGATGGCCCGCAATAGCCTAAGACGGCATTTGTATCGGAAAGAACAACGACTGATTATACGCCTAGTCGAAAAATACGAAGAAATGTTTGTCGAGGCTGGGTTTCAAACTGGGACTCTACCGGAGGTAGTGGTATGTGTATGTCATGCCTCGTCGTTTCTGGTGATCTGCGGGCCTTCGGTGAAACCGTTTGCTTCCCTTCCTCGGCGAGCGTGCCGGGTTCCAGCACTGGCTCGCTGAACCTGTCGAACTCGGTCGTTGGCGACGGCGACCGCCGATCGAGGTCGTACCGCGACCTCACTGGGGAGAAGCAATGATGTCAAAGATTAAGACCCTTCATCTCTCGGTTTTCCTGGCACTATTCACAACCGCGGGAGTACTCAGTTACGCCCAAGGTAACTTCACCGTCATTCACAATTTCAGCGGGGCGGCAGACGGGGAAAACCCGTATGCTGGCCCAACTTTGGACACGCACGGCCATCTGTATGGGACAGCGATGTTTAGCGGACCGGCAGGAGACGGCACCGTCTACAAGCTGACCAAGGTCCACGGCTCATGGATCCTGAATCTACTCTATGGCTTCACGGGTCATAACGACGGCGGCAATCCCTCTGCCGGAGTGACCATCGGCCCCAACGGTACGCTTTATGGCACCACCTATCAATATGGGAGCGGCGGTGATGGCACGCTATTCAACGTGCACCCTCCAGCACACGCGTGCGAGAGTGTAAGTTGCCCATGGAACCTCACCACTCTCCACTCCTTTGCCGGCGGGAGCGATGGTGGAACTCCATACTACGGCAATGTTGTTTTCGACTCGAAAGGCAACCTGTACGGCACCACCTATCAGGGCGGAACGTATAACGGCGGCACGGTTTACAAGGGCACGCTCTCGGGAGGCACGTGGAACGTAGGCGTGATCTACAACTTCGGGGGCTCCGGCAGCGACGGCCACTACCCCACCGCTGGACTGGTACTGGACAGCGCCGGTAACATTTACGGCACCACCCAGAACGGC
>CAZDYZ010000222.1:0-3846 GCA_964509525.1 uncultured Acidobacteriaceae bacterium | reverse complement strand
AATGAATTCGCTGTGGCTACCGTTCATCCTGTTCAATGTGGGCTGTATCGGACGGGTGGTGCTGCAAGTGCTGACAGATTTCGTGCCCAAAATCGCCTATCCGTTGATTGGGTTCACGGGATTCATAGAGTTGAGCGCCCTCTTATGGTGGGGAATTGAGCTGTGGTGCACGATGGATGTAGCTCAGACAAACCGGCCGAAGATACTAACAGCACGGTTTCCTCTGGCAGCAAAATAGGGCTATTCGGCGACCGTCTCCCTCTGGGAGTGCTCCTTTACAATAGTGCGTCATCGGTACAAACGCACTGACAAAGCTGCAAACCATGTCCGCAATGGCTACTCGCGTCGAGATAGCGGCTGGCTGACTCCTCACCGCGGAGAGATCTCGAACATCGCCGCGACCATGAGAGAGAACATGAGATGCTTTGCAACGTGGCACGAACCAGAGTTGACTTAGGTGACACAGGTAGTTGGCTGTTTCACTGGGTGGCTCTAGGCTGGCAGATCGCTGACGCCACTCTCTTCTCCCGTCCCGAGGTGGTTATGAATTGTCGCACACTGCTTGCGTCTTTCCCAATCGTGTTCTTCTTTAGCTGTTTAATGTCTGTGGCGGTAGCGGCACCGCCCGCAGCACAAGACCCCAAATCCGGCGCCCAATGTGTGGACTGCCACAGCAATGTGACGCCCACTGTAGTCTCCGACTGGAAGCAGAGCCGGCACCAGGAGGCGGGAATTGAGTGCAACACTTGCCACGGCTCCGACCATATGACAGCGGCCGACGCTGCCAAGGCGAAGATCCCGACGCCTGAGACCTGCAGCCAGTGTCATGAATCTCAGGTCGCACAATTCAAGAAAGGCAAGCACTCTATGGCATGGGCCGCAATGGAAGCGATGCCCACGATCCACTGGCAGCCAATGGCCATGACCGAAGGTATGAAAGGCTGTGGATCGTGTCACAAGATCGGTATCAAGTCGCAGGAACAACTTGCCACATTGCAAAAGCAGGAGCGGTTTGGAACAGCTTCCTGTGATTCTTGCCATACGCGTCACACTTTCTCGGTAAAAGAGGCCAAGTCGCCACAAGCTTGCGAGACCTGCCACATGGGGTTCGACCATCCCCAATGGGAGATGTACTCGTCGTCGAAGCATGGCGTACGCAATGAGCTAAAGCAGCTTGGGGTTAATCCGGTCCAGTCCGCTGCACCGACCTGCCAGACTTGTCATATGCAGGAAGGTAATCACGAAGTACGTACCGGGTGGGGCTTCCTGGCGGTGCGGCTACCCCTGCCCGATGATCCGCAATGGAAGGCCGACCAAGTGATCATCCTGCAGGCCCTGGGTGTGCTCGATCCTGCCGGCACGCCCACAGCCCGCCTCGACGTTGTGAAGGCGGCCGACGTAGCGCGCCTCGATCAGGCTTCCTGGCAAATGCAGCGCGATAAGACGCTGAAGATCTGCAACCAGTGCCACTCCATCAACTTTGCCACCCAGCAACTGCAATACGGCGATGACATGATCAAGAACGCCGATCATCTGATGGCGCAAGCCATCCGCATCGTCGCCGATCTCTACAAGGATGGCATCCTACCGAAGCCGAAGAATTACGCCTATCCTTTCCCGGATCTGCTGACATTTCACGACGCACCAACGGTGATCGAGCAGAAGCTGTTCGTGATGTTCCTCGAGCACCGCATGCGGACATTCCAGGGCACCTTCCACGCCAGCCCCGACTACGCACTGTGGTACGGTTGGAGCGAGATGCAGCGCGACCTGACCGAGATCGAAGCACTCGCTGCCGAAGCACGTCGTGTTGGACACGTCGCAACCGTCAACGTAAGTCCTGTGGCAACGCAAGCTGCTCCGCCGAAGAGGTAGGCGCGACTGGAGGATCAGGGAGTGTTAGTCTGCCGCTTGTCGGCAAAGCCGATCGAGGGTGCAATCAGGTAGTGTGTTTTCTCACCCGGTGACTTAAGTCACTACACGGTGGGGAAGGAGGGCTGATGAGTTTGAGGCGACAGGGAACTACCCCATTCGCAGCCGTGCTCGCCTTGGTTGCAACTGCGGTCGTTCTGCAACTGTGGCTGCTGACCGTCTCCCTAGAGGCGCTGCTGAGCGACGAACTCAAGACCCTGGTGCCTGCGGCTGCCGGATCAACCCTGCTGCTGGCGGTCAACGCCGGGCTGTTGCGCTACGTTTTCCGTTTCGATCGCGATGCCCATGGCGAATAAGGTCCAAATGCCCGGGAATACAGTTATTGATGGGCAGGACGCGGCCACGCAGCCTTCTAGCGACGGGCGGCGGCAAAAGTCGCCGATCGCCAGCAATGGGACCGAAACCGCGGAGGAAATCTTCGAGCGCACCCGAGCACGCGAGGTAGAACTCTCGAGCTTGCTGATCTTCTTCATCTGCGGGGGCCTGCTGTTCATGCTTCTGCCGGGTACCTTCCTCGGAGTGTGGAATCTGATCTCCATCAGCGACCGCCGTGCCGCCGAGAGCATTTCGCCTGTCTGGTTGCAGGCGCACGGACATGCTCAGATACTGGGTTGGATCGGGAGCTTCATCCTGGGAATCGGCTTCTACTCGATCCCGAAATTGCGGGGCGGGTTGAAGCCGTTTGCGGTGTGGGCGGCCTGGGCAACTGGCATGATGTGGATGACAGGCGTGTGGTTGCGCTGGCTGGCCAATGTGTACTTGTGGCAATGGCGTGTGCTGCTCCCGCTCTCTGCCGCACTTGAATTGCTGGCGTTCCTCAACTTCTTTCGCGCAGTCTCGCAACACAAAGGAGAAGACGGCGGCAACCGCAGGTTGGAGACCTGGGTACTCGTTGTGATCGCGGCTATGGTTAGCCTCATGGCAACCCTGCTGCTTAACCTGGGTGCTTGCTGGTGGCTTGCGTTTCGAGGGTCGGACCCCTCCTTTCCGCCCAGCTTCGATCAGCGGTTTCTAGTGCTGGCCGCTTGGGGATTTATGGTGCTCTTCGTGTGGGGATTCAGCGCCAGGTGGTTGCCCATTTTCCTCGGCGCCAAGCAGCCTGACAACCGCTTGCTGGCAATAGGAGTTGCCGTCCACATGATGGCAATCGGGCTGGGTCTGGCCGGGTGGTTCCGGGTGACAACTCTAATGATCGTCATCTCGTCGTTACTGGCGATCTTCGCGCTGCGCATCTTTGCAAGACCGGAAAGAGCAGCCAAGACAAAGGGAATTCATGGCAGCTTTCCATATTTTGTGCGCCTGGCATATGCATGGCTGACAGTCGGCGCTGCGCTGGGAGTCTGGGCCGCAGACACGGGGAAGCCGGCTGGCATCTGGGGAGCCTCCCGGCATGCGCTGACGGTCGGGTTCATCGCCACTATGGTGTTCTGCGTTGGGCAACGTGTGCTGCCTGCATTCTCCGGTATGCGGTTGTTGTTCAGCCCGCGACTCATGTTCGTCGGTTTGTTCCTGCTCTCCGTGGGCTGCATCCTGCGGGTCAGCGGAGAAGTTCTTGCCTACCAGGAAATTGTTCCGGCCGCGTGGACGTGGCTGCCCTATTCGGCAATCCTGGAGCTTTCTGCGGTCACGGCTTTTGCGATCAATCTCATCCTCACTTTCACCCAATCTCCTACCCCGCAAAAAACCGTGGTCGTGCAACCGAAGTAGCGCAGCTCCTTGTGGTCACGGGCCCGGGCGCGACCTCTATATCGATGGCGCGGCGCCTAGGACAAGATCAAAGAATCTCGCAATCAAGCGTTTTCCCACGCGTTCAACAGCGCTGAACCTTTGCTCTGGTACGTCAATTGAACCCTTCGGCAAGTGACCACGCCACACCGACCAGATGTCCGCATCCGTCTCAATATGGAACTGCAG
>CAZDYZ010000221.1:0-5893 GCA_964509525.1 uncultured Acidobacteriaceae bacterium | reverse complement strand
GGCTACGCCGCCTTCCGGCCGGTCCGGCAAGGGATAGAGGAGATGCTCGTGCATGCCGACCAATCCGGGGATGATGGTTTTGCCCGTCAGGTCCAACACTTTGGCGTCCGGCGGATACGCGTTGTGTAACTTCGAGCTCTGCACCGCGGCGATTTTTCCGCCGCGAATCTCGATACGCACATCCTCTTGGGGAGCGGCGCCCGTGCCGTCAATCAGGCGCGCATGCTCAAGAACGAGCACTGACGAGTTTTCTTTCACATATGGTGCCAGCGGAGAGGGCTGCGGCTGGGCAAACGCCAAAAATGAAAGTGACAGAACGATGGATAGGCTTATGACTCGCGACACGATCGACATCCCTACGTTCACCCGGAGAAAAGATTTGACCTAGTCGCGTTAGTTTCAAACAGCTGGAAGAACCTGTCAAATTTAGAACAGAAGTCCCAATGCCCACTGCATGGGAGTTGCAGCCGACGACACGTCAACTGTCGATCAGTAGTAGTTTCTGCCCCTACAGGGGACTGTCTAAGGATGCCCTTTGGCAGCGTGATCGTAAGTAGCAAGTTTTCAATTAAATGTTGCTACGTCTTAAAGCCTCACTGCTCCTTTGGAGCTTTTTGGTCTGCCTCGTTTGCCAAGAGAGTGATAACGAAGTTATTCATGGCCGTTACCAGTCACGTAGGTAACCTACCTCGGCACCGCAAGACTGATCAGGTTGTACTGAGCGTTACGCCGATTTGGGTTCCGCTTCTCGAATAACGCCTGAACAACCGGTTGGAGTTCGGCCTGTTTCTACGAAGCCCGCATCCCGCAGGCAATATCGCCTCAGGGCTCGATGTGAGAATGACGCTGGCGAGTGGGGACCTGCGACCTTGGCCGCCAAAAATTTCGACGAACTATGCGTGCAGAGCGCCACTCATCGTTTGCAAATGAAAATCTGAATAGAGACGCTGACACTAGCGAGTCGGCGGAGGTCGCAAACGAGGCTCCGGATCAAGTCCCGTAATCCGAGGTAAACCGGGACTGACGACGAGCAATGGGCTTTCTTGGGTTCGCACTGGCACGGAGCTTTAGCTATTCCGATGCATGGCAGTAAGAGAAGCGCGATTGACCACTAAGGCTGGGGCCTGTTCGCCATCGAGGTGAAGGCCGCTCCCTGCTGTTTCTGATGCGGAGGCGGCGGTACACTGTAAGTCCACAACCATGTTTACTACTCCGGGGTAAGCAATAACCGAACCTCTGAGTTCTTCTCTATCTTTATCTTTGTGACCGCGTGTGTGTCTTGATCCTCCTGGCGTAATGTAGTGATCACGGGGTTACCATTCACGAGTCCCGTCACCTTCGCCCGGGCAGGGAGCATTGGTGCGAACTCGAGGGTGAATGGCGACCCGTCATTAACGAGCGATAAATCAATCTCGGTAGAACTGCGGCGGATGTTGAATTGAAGCTTTCGATCACCGAGTTGGAAGTTACGGATCGTCACCTGAGTCCACTGCGATGGAAAGTGCGGTTCAAACCGCAGCTCATCATTGGGAGCATTCGGTTCGAGGCCGAGGATACCCCTCACAGTCGAAGTCATCAATGCCGCGGACGACCAAGTTTGTTCCGGCACTGCGACGTTCAAAACGCGGTAGGAGGCTCCGGAGAGAACCTCTGGCAAATGGCCGGGCGACTCGAGAAAAGACTGCGCTACCAAGGCCCGCCACATGGGCCAGGCCTGCTGTGGTCGGTGGGCCGCCAAGGTTGCGAGCACGTAGTTAGCAGTCGTAATCGGCCAAACACTGCCATGCTGATATGAGTCGGGTTGGTAGTTGGGAGCGTCGCTTGGTATGCTCCGCAGTCCCCAAGGAGCGAGAAACGCCGGTTCAGCGAGGCGGTTCAAAACCGCCTCGCGCTCTTCCGCTGGAAATAGCCCCTCCGAGACCCCCCAAACTGGTGATGCCGTCTCTTGAAAGAACGGCCGCCCTTCAGCCAGTAGCCCTTCAAAGTAGTACCTGCGTTTGGGATCCCAGAACTTGCTGAGCGAAGCTTTGGCTTTCTCCGCCGCGCGGTGCGCCTGCGCGGCCAGCGATTGCTTACCTGCTGCGTTCGCCAAATCAGAAAAAGCTTCTGCTCCCGCCGCCCAGATCATTTCAAGCGGCAACTCCTTTGCTGTGCGGTCGACCGCATTCTCGTTAACCCCCGTTTGATCAGGTGGAATTACGATCAACCCATCATTGGTATCCAAATGAGCCAAACAGAAGCGCCATGCCGCTTCCAATGATAGCCAACTTGATCGCAGCAGCTGGCGATCGCCGCTCGAACGCCAGATATTGCGCATCGTCAACAGGTACAAAGGGCTTATATCCGTATGACGGTAAATGAAGGGATAGCTGTGAAACCAATCAACGTAGGCAGCACTCTGTGATATCTCATGCCACATCGCTCCCGTTTCGGCATTTTGATACTTGCGAAGGAAGGCCAACTCCCGCTCTACTTCATCGTGAGCACCTTCTGCTTCCAATGCCGATGTGGTAAGCAGACCGTCACCGGCAAAGAACCAAACATATTGCGGGCGTCTCACAGGCCAAGTAGGGCCATAACCTGCGACGAGTCCACATCCCAAGTCAGGGTTACAGGCCTCGGCCTGATCGAGCGCAACCGTCGCCCATCCAAGCGCCTGGTCGATCTTGGCTTCGCCAGTAGTGATCTGTAGCCGTTTCTTCAGTACAACTTGGTAGTGGGCATCGGCTTGTTCTTGCCAGGAGGGATATTCCGTGAGCGCCCTAGCGTACAGCGCCGGTGCATCATAGCTTCTGGGCAGCCCAATTGTCGCAACGACCAAAACAGCTTTGTGAGGTGCCGCCAGGATTTCAAACGAAAGCTTCCTGTCAAGGTTCCAAGGATCTGAGCGATCCATTGGGTCCGAGTGCGCAACTGCGTTGGGGGAGCCGATCAGGGCGTGAAAGGCTCCGCTCGGCTCGTCAATCCGGAAGGCGCGGTGGGTATCATCCCAAGAATAGTTCTGGCCGCCAATGCCGGCCGGCCACATCAGGTCGAGATCAGGTCGGAACGACACTTCGATGTGTAGGGGAGTTTCCGATTCGACTTCGAAAAAAATTATTAACGCCGGCTGGTCGACGGGCACAAAAAGAGTCTCGCGCGCTCGAAATCCGTCAGAAGCGTACAGTCGCCCGACCTCGTTAGGTGTTACCTTGACGCTCTGCGCGATTGCGTATCCCTCAATTCGCTTGTTACTCCCATCCATTCGGAAGCTTGCACGTAAGTCGTGGAAGACCTGAAAGGGGTAGAGGTAGCCTTCCACACCTTCCTGCCCGATGGCGGACAAGAATCCTTGTTTGCCAACGGACGCAAAAAAACTATGTCGAAGGTTGCCCTCCCACTGCAAAGGCGCAGAGCGGGAGTTGCCGTCAGGATTCGTTTCCTGCGCCAGGCATGCAGAAACAGCAAAGCACAACGAAAGTAAGCAGGGAAGAAAAAGGCTGACGCCTCGCCCCAAGGATGCGACTGGCCTTACCAATTCATGACCCGGGCGACCGCACTGTCTTGCGATGCCGTTATTGCTCTTCCGCATGACAGCAACACATTTTACAAGCGGGAATAGACCATATGCCCTCAGGCAGAACTGCCTTCAGGGCATCAACGCTAAACAGCGAAGATAAGCAGGCAGCGCTAGGCAGCACTTTTTTCGCGTCATGACGAGTGGCGTTTCTGCCATCAACCAATAGTCGAAGTATAGTACGACGCTATGTCAGGTTTGCTCGTGATTCGCCAGAATTCGTCTAGATCTGGTCGCACAGCGGTTGTGGCAATTATTCGGCTTTCGTCGAGTGCTGAAACTCTTTGACTCCGTTCGACATATATCCGGCTAGAATCCTAACAGGGAGGAACATGAACTGCCCGCGATCAAGGAGGGTCGCTGGATTCCTGTATCTGCTCCTTGCAGTCGCGGGTCCCGTCCGCATCATGTACATTTCGAGCAAGCTGTTCGCGCACGGGAACGCTAGCGCGACAGCCAACGACAGCACGTTCAGCATTGTTGGAATTATTCCTGGAGGCCGGCTGATGATCCGATTCAAGCTCAACGGATATGAGCAATCCTTTGATGGCAATCCGAACATGCCTTTGCTCTGGTACGTGCGCGACATCGCAGGCCTGAGCGGAACGAAATTTGGCTGTGGCATGGGTCTTTGCGGCGCGTGCACTGTGCACCGAAACGGCAAGGCGGTGCGCTCGTGTTCGATCCCCATGAGCACCGTGGCCGGTCAGGAGATTGTCACCATCGAGGCCATCCGCGGCCCCCACGGTTTACACCCCGTGCAGATCGCCTGGATCGAGAACGCCGCCCCGCAATGCGGCTACTGCTAGTCAGGACAGATCATGCAGGCCATCGCGCTGCTGGCCGAAACACCCAAGCCATCAGACGTCGAAATCGAAAATGCCATGGCGGGAAACATCTGCCGCTGCGGCACTTATCAGCGCATTCGTGCGGCCATCAAGCAAGCTGCGGGGATGAAGGCATGAACGCTACCATCCTGAACGTTAGTCGCCGTGGATTTCTGAAAGGCATGTTTTCGGCCGGCGCTTTTGTGCTCGCCGTGCGATACCTCCCCGAGTTCTCCGTCGCAGAGGAGATCGCCCGCGACGTGATCGAGCACAGTGCACTGCATCCCGGTGTGTACGTTGGAGTGGAACCCGACGGCACAGTGTATATCGTCGCGCATCGGTCCGAGATGGGGACCAGTAGCCGCACTTCAGTGCCACTGATTCTCGCCGACGAACTCGACGCTGACTGGGCGCGCGTCAAAATCGTGCAGGCAATCGGCGATCCGCGTTACGGATCGCAGGACACCGATGGCTCCAGGTCCGTTAGAGGTTTCTTTAACCCTATGCGCGAAGCCGGCGCTACCGCTCGCCTAATGCTCGTACAAGCCGCCGCGCAGCAGTGGGGTGTCACTCCTGAGGAATGCACTACCGGCTTGCACCAAGTGGTGCACAGCCCCAGTGGACGCAAAGCTGGCTACGGCCAACTCGTCATCGCCGCAGCCAAACTTTCTGTGCCGGCCAAGAGCGAACTGAAGTTCAAGTCTCGCGACGAGTGGCGCTATATCGGCAGAGGGGAGAACCCCTATGATCTGCGCGAATACTGTACCGGCGAGGCCGCCTTTGGCATCGACGCCAAGGTGGACGGTATGCTTTACGCTGCGATCGCGCACCCTCCGGTTCTCGGTGGAACGGTAAAAATCCTCGACAACAAACCCACACGGGGCGTGCAGGGTGTCCGCCAAACCGTGACCATCGACACCTTTAAATCGCCGTGCGTATTTCAACCCCTCGGAGGCGTCGCGGTGCTCGCCGACAATACCTGGGCCGCCTTCCAAGGCCGTGATCAGCTCAAAATCGTATGGGACAACGGCGCCAACGCCGCCTACAACTCCGACGAATTCAAGCGGCAGTTGCAGGAAACCGCCCGCAAACCCGGCCACGTATGGCGCAATCAGGGTGACGTTGACGCTGAGTTCGCCCGGGGCGGCAAGGTCCTCGAAGCCGATTACTACATTCCACACCTCGCACACGCTTCCATGGAACCTCCTATGGCCCTGGCCGCCGTGCGTGAAGACCACGTTGAAGTCTGGACTTCCACGCAAAATCCGCAAGCGGTGCAGGACGCCATCGCTACCGCGTTGAAGGTGCCTCGCGAGAACGTTGTCTGCCATGTCACATTGCTCGGAGGAGGCTTCGGGCGCAAATCCAAGCCTGATTATGCCGCGGAAGCCGCGCTTCTCTCGCGCATCGTCGGCCGGCCGATCAAGGTCACCTGGACTCGCGAAGACGATCTCAAGCACGACTATTATCATGCGATCTGCGCGCAGCATCTGGAAGCTGCGCTCGACCG
>CAZDYZ010000220.1:0-1912 GCA_964509525.1 uncultured Acidobacteriaceae bacterium | reverse complement strand
CGATGTTTCCGGCACGCTGCCGAACGATGCAACGCTGCTCAGTTTCTTTCCCCATATGCATCTGCGCGGCAAACGATTCGAATACAATATCCTCCACAACGATGGGACAGCAGAGACACTGCTGCGCGTCAGCTACCACTTCCACTGGCAAATGAGCTATCGCTTGGCCCAACCCAGGCTTCTTAAGGCCGGAACCAGGCTGCAGGCAGTGGCATGGTATGACAATTCGGAGGAGAACGTGCACAATCCCGATCCCAACAAGGCGGTGACCTGGGGCGGACAAACCTATGAAGAGATGATGGTGGGCTTCTTCGATGTTGCTGTACCGGCTGATGTGGACAAGGAGCGGTTCTTCGTGCGGCACACAGCTCCGGCGAAATGAGCCTGTTCGCTGCCCCACCGATAGCCGCGGATAAACAACTACGGATCCCTCGGCTCTGTCCCGGTCTTCGTTTTTCCAATAACAGTACTATGGTTTAATTTCATTGTTCTCCTGTAAGCAAGCGTTGCATGAAGACACCTCTGTTTCCCATGAAGGAAGTCCAGGTGCGCCAACTTCGGAGCGCTCTGCTGAACTGGTATCGCCTCAACCGGCGCGAGCTGCCGTGGCGAGGGAACCCTGATCCCTATAAAGTGTGGGTATCGGAAATCATGTTGCAACAGACGCGGGTTGGGGCGGTGCTTGATCACTACGCGCGTTTTGTGGCGAGATTCCCGAACTTCGAGGTCCTGGCGGCCGCCCCGGCGCAATCGGTGCTGGCCGCCTGGAGCGGGCTCGGATATTACCAGCGCGCTCGCCGCATGCACCAGGCGGCTAAGCTGATCGTGCGCGCGGGAGCCGGATGCCTTCCCCGCACGGCCCAGCAGTGGTGCAAACTTCCCGGTATCGGACGCTACACCGCGGCGGCCATTGCGAGCATCGCCTTCGGGGAAACCGTCGCCGTGGTAGACGGCAATGTAGAGCGCGTGCTCGGACGGATGTTTGGCCGACCCCAGGGAAGGGAAGCCACATGGCAGCGGGCCGAGGCGCTCCTCGATCGCCAGTATCCCGGCGACTTCAATCAAGCCATGATGGAGTTGGGTGCGACGCTGTGCACACCCCGAGCGCCGCAATGCCTGCTGTGTCCGGTGAAAACATGGTGCAAGTCTCGCGGCGCGGAGGCAGTGCCGCGACAGCCAGCGCGAAAACGCAAACAGCTTTACTGCCTGCTGGCGAAAAGAGACGGAGCGGTGCTTTTGGTACAGCGGCCGGCGAAGGCCTCGCTCATGGCAGGAATGTGGGAGTTGCCGACCCTTCCAAATCTCCCGTGCAGCACAGAGGCTGCACTGCTGACGAAATTGCGGCACTCCATCACCGACACGGATTACGAGGTTACGGTGATGATGCTCGCACCGGAAAAGTTTCCCAGTGCCGCAACGAATGCGCGCTGGTTTGCCCGTAAGCAGTGGGAAGCCCTGCCGCTTACTGGGCTGACTCGCAAGGCGCTGAGACGGCTGGAGATTGAGTCCGGCATGGCACAGGGGGAATCTAAATTGACGAAGCTGTGAGCTGCGGCACAGAGCTGGAGAGGCGACAGCGCATCCGGCTTCGCCGTTCACCTACTTCGGTTGGCTCTTCGACTTTACCCGACGCGGGCCTGCATGCCTGACAGGCGTAAGGAGGGCGCGTGTCCGGAAGACGCGATCCGCCGCCGGCTTGCTTTGACGACGCAACTCAACAGCTATCAGGAGGTCTCATTCATGGCCGCATTGAACCCGGGAACCCGCGCACCTGACTTTACCCTGTCGTCCGTTCAGGGGCACAGCGTTTCTTTGCGCGAGTTGCTGCAGAAAGGACCCGTCGTGCTGGCGTTTTTCAAAGTGAGTTGCCCGGTCTGCCAGTATACGTTTCCGTTTCTCGAGCGCGTGTTCC
>CAZDYZ010000219.1:0-2474 GCA_964509525.1 uncultured Acidobacteriaceae bacterium | reverse complement strand
CGAGGTCGGGGGGCAGGCGCCTGCGTCGGCACAAAGAACCAAACGCTCGGACATCGCGCCCAGGCTGGCGCAGCTCCGCCATAAATTGGGTTTGACCTTGGCCGGAGTGGCCAGTCAGACGGGGGTATCGGTCAGCTTTCTCAGCTCTCTCGAACGCGGGTATTCCAGTGCATCAATCGCCACCCTCCAGAAGCTCGCCAGGCTCTACGGGACGAATGTCCTGTCGTTCTTTGCGGATAAAGACAATTCCCGCCGCCTGGTACGCGCCCGCGATCGCAAGGTGTTGAAGCCGAATGCAGGCGTTGAAATGGACCTGCTGGCCTCGGGCAACAAGATGATGGAACCTCACCTGTTTCGCAACGCTCCGGGCGCCGGCAGTGGGGGTTCGTACAGCCACGAAGGCGAAGAGTTCATTTTCGTGCTGCAGGGAAAGCTGGAGGTCTGGTTGGATGAGGTCGAACGTTATGTTCTCGATCCGGGTGACAGCCTGTACTTTGAAAGCACACAGGCACACCGCTGGCAGAACCTCAGCAAGAAGGAAACCTCCCTCTTGTGGGTGAACACCCCGGCAACTTTCTAAGACTTGCAGCCCGATGAACCAAGGAGACCCATGAAACGCGGACACAAAGTTACGGGATTGATATTACTGCTCGCGCTCCTCTGGTTCACTCCCGCCCTCGCCCAGACATGCACTGATGCTGACCTGCTCCTTCGCAATGGCCACATCGTTACGCTGGACGGAGCGAAAAGAGTTGTGAGCGCCATGGCAGTGCGTGGTGGCAGAATCCTCGCCCTCGGCGATGAAGGCGCGCTCGCAGGCTGCGCCAGTTCCCGTACCCAATTGCTGGACTTGCACCAGCGCACAGTTCTGCCCGGCCTCATCGACGTCCACACGCATGCCATGGAATGGGTGAAGAGCATTTTGAGTGGCGAGATTGAGGCGGGATACCCCGCCGTCCATTCCATCATGGAGATCACGCAAGCCGTAGCCCGCCGCGCCGCCATGCTTCCCCGAGGACAGTGGATCGTTGGCGCCGGCTGGGATGATTTCAAACTCGCCGAGCACCGCTACATCACTCGGCAAGACCTGGATACAGTCTCACCGGACCATCCCGTCTATCTGAAGCACGTGAGCGGTCACCTGGAGTGGCCAACAGTGCGGCGCTCAAGCTCGCGAACATCGACCAGGCTACTCATGATCCGCAAGGTGGAGTGATTGAGCGCGACGCAACTGGAGAACCCACCGGAATCCTCAAGGATACAGCGATCGGACTCGTCGCAACGCTGCTTCCCAAAGATCCGCCTGATATTGATGTGCGTGCCGCCAAGCTCATTTCCGAGAAAGCAGCCGAGGTTGGCCTCACTACCATCCACGACATCTACATCTCGCCCGACGAGATGCGCGGCTACCAAGAGGCGCACCGTCAGGGCTGGCTGCAGGTGCGTGTCCAAATGTCGCCCAGGATTGGCAGCATTGCCGACGCTGAGAAGCTGGCCGAGATGGGCGTGCATACCGGCTTTGGCGATGATCTGCTTAAATTCGGGGCCGCCAAAATGTTTGCCGACGGTGGCATGGGCGCGCGCACCATTGCGATTTATCCGCCGGGAGTGATCGGCGAACCGAACAACCTCGGCGTGCTCCGCTGGACGCCAGCCGACATGCAGAAGGCCCACTTAATTGCTGCCGGGGCTGGCTGGCAGTTGGAGACGCATGCCATCGGCGACCGTGCGATCGACGAGGTGCTCGATTCCTACGCCGCAGTGATCCGACAGCTTGGCCTGAAAGACCACCGCTTTCGCATCGTGCATGCCGGTATTTCAACTCCGGCAGTGCAAAAACGCCTGCGCGAACTCAATGTTCTGGTCGACGGCAATCCTCCGTTTGTGTATTGGATTGGAAGCTGGTTCCTTAGGTACGGCCCAGAGCGGGCGCGGTGGTCGTATCCGGCGAAGTCTTACATCGAAAACGGAATTATCGAGGCCGCTGGCTCCGATGTTCCGGTGACGCCACTCAGCCCTTGGTGGGGAATCTGGGCCGCGGTTGTTCGCAGAGACCTGCAGAGCGGCCAGATCTTAGCCCCTGAGGAACCCATTTCTGTCGAACAGGCGCTCGCGCTGTATACACATAACGGGGCCTACGCCGGTTTCGAAGAGGACCGCAAAGGAGCCCTCGAAGCCGGAAAACTCGCCGACTTTATTGTCGTCGACCGCGATGTGCTCACCGTGCCTGCGGATGAACTCAAGGACGTAAAAGTCCTCCAGACATTTGTGGGCGGCCGCAGCGTGTACGACCGGCTCTCCGCTGGAAACATCCCCGGAAATACTCAATGACAGAGCGGTGCGATTTTGTTGATCTCATTCACTGCCGTGTACCAGATGAACTCGTTGCCGTCGCTGAAGATGTAATAGATTGCTCCATTCGGCAGCAGCAATACCGTGATGCCGCCGTAGCCGCTCATGAAAGGCACCCAGAA
>CAZDYZ010000218.1:0-2690 GCA_964509525.1 uncultured Acidobacteriaceae bacterium | reverse complement strand
CTGGCCCGTGTACCATAGCGACTCATCGGGAGCAGCTGCTGGATGGTACGGCCGCGAATTCGGTGTCAATACGTCAAAGTCCTTGGTCTGAACGTCTAACCTGCGCACTGTCGCGAAGGCGACAACCGCGATCATCGTTGTAAAAAAGCACTGTTTGCTCAGAGACATGGCTGCTCTCCTGACACACGATCACGTTCTCTAGCCAAGTGCGAATCTGCCTCTCGCTCACAACCCAACATCTTGGTTTCTGCCGCCGCGCAGTGGAGTTGCTTCCCGTCCTCATCAGGAAGCCAGATAGTGCACAATATTCCCTGGCCTTGAGATTCGACTAGTCGCGCAATGATCGTCAGTACTTCAGACAACGGGGATCCAGCCAAAATCAACTTTAGAATGTTGAGTACAGATTCACTGGAGAAGAGACCTGATCCATTCGTTGCGGCTTCAACCATGGGCAGGATCTGTGCGGGGGATTGCGTTGCGGTCTCCATAAACCGTCCTTTCCTTCGCCACTACGTGGAAGGAGGATGCCCCACTGCGTAGGGGGATCGATCGTGTCTATGTCGGTCCCGGCAATAACGAACAGCTCGTGTCGGGAGAGGAATCCTACCCGAGTTCGGTCGGTAAGAATACTGCGGGTTTAGATGCAGTAAGCTGTTGAGCAGACGTACAATAAGGATAGGCTCGGTCGAGGCGGTACACGGCCGTATGACTCTTAAGTCACTGCAATGAAATAGCTTATAGCTGCATCGGCGGATCACTCCCACGAAACGCCCTTATGATCGTTAACTCCCGAATTGTCGACTCGAAACCAATCCTTTTTCGATAAATTGCCTGTTTAGAAACCATCCGCGCATCCGGGCTTATTGAGTTCCCAGCGCGGCGCCACCCCCGTCGGTTCGGTCGGCGGGGCGTCATTCTCTCGCCGTTAACAGCCGCAGAAAGTCGTGCATATTCATACGGTACTTGAATGCCTTGCGGCCATCAATGAAAACCACTGGAACCTCATCGCTGTATTTCCGCTGCAGTTCGGGGTCTGAGTCGATGTCCACCTGGCTCCATTGGAAGTCGGCCTTGCTCTGAGCGTTGGTGAGCGTCTGTTTAACAACCTCGCAGAGATGGCAGTCCTTCCGCGAATACACCACTACATCGTGCATGTTGTGATTGTAAACATACTCTAGCCACAGTTTATCCAGCGGAACACGGCTGTCACTTAGTATCCCGAATAGCTCCTTCGGAGACGAATTGTTCTGCCACAAAGGTTCAGTTCTCCTAGATGCACTGCCGACTGTGCATCCTTAATCCCATATAATCATGCATGCCGACGGCGGGAGGGCTTCCTCTGCTGGTGCAGCATTTTGTACAGCGCTTCTCGCGCCGCATGAACAAGAACATCAAGAGCGTGCTCAAGCAAGAGATGGATGCTCTGGTGAACTACAGTTGGCCGCGAGAGATGGGGAACTGGAGAACGTATCGATCGGGCGGAGATCATGAGTCCGGGTTCGCCGTTGCGGGTTCCGGCTGGGGAGCTGTCAAGACTTGCTCCCGCCACCGACACCCGGGAGCCGCAGACTCTGGAAGAGGCTGAACCGGCTACATTCTGGCGACGCTGAAGAAAACTCGCTGGGTGCCGGCGGGACCGAACGGCGCAGCCCCTTGCCGTGGTAGGGCAGGGAAGCAAGGAGGTCATCGGCATATTCGGTACTTTACGCTCCGCCCGGGAAGCAGAGAAGGTGTGGTTTCGAGCAAGACAATGCAGGCTGTGGCTGCCAGGAGACAATTACGCGATAACCAAGTTAAACCACGGTGGCGAACTGAAGAACTGCCAGTCTGGAAACTACCCAACAGGAGTCGACAAGCTTGAATCGCCAGGCCATCGCGGCCGCAATTCTCGTTGCCCTGACACTTTGGTTACAGTGCGCTGGGATGGCGATCCTCATCCACTGGGTAAAAACCTGGATTGCGCGCGGGACCAAGGGCCCAACCCCGTGGTATTCCGCGGTTTTAATGATTCGGTTCACAGTTCTGATGATCGTCTTGCACACTTTACAGATTTTGCTTTGGGCAGGGTTGTATCGCTGGCGTTGTCTTCCTTCGTGGGAGTCTTGCTTCTACTTCTCAGCCAGTGCCTTTTCGACAGTCGGCTATGGGGACGTGGTTCTTCCACGAGCTTGGCGAGCTGTGGGGCCGATAGAGAGCGTAGTGGGAGTACTGATGTGTGGCATGTCCGTAAGCGGACTGTTCGCTATCCTGAGCAGGTTACTTGCGGCCGAGGAGAGGTCTTGAGGCGGCTTGAATCGTCGTGAGCGTTCTTGATGTCCTTCGTTCCGCAGGGTGACCGTTAGCACCACGGAGGCTCAAGTGCAAACCTATGGACAAGACATTCTATCCTTCGCCAGATACGTTGTAATTGTATTTCCATCCCTTTAGGCTCGTTCTGCGTGCCGTGTACCCCGTACACAAAGGCGGCAATGATTCTCAGGATACTCAAAAAGTATGGCGCCAGCGGTTCATAGGAGACTCACTTGGATCAACCACAGGCAGCATACCGGAGAAACGACTGCGCTTTTGCCTCGCTGAGCATCGAGCAGATCAATGACACGTGTTCATCTCCGGCGCCGGGTCCATCAATATCGGAAGCCCGAAGAGTGGGAAACTGTCCGGCATGAACGTCACGATCTCCGTGATCAAGC
>CAZDYZ010000217.1:0-8769 GCA_964509525.1 uncultured Acidobacteriaceae bacterium | reverse complement strand
CGGACCGTCAAGCTCGACCAGCACGACTCGTTGCCATGTGCCCAGCAGGAGCAGACCTCTATCCACCATCATACTGACCGAGGTTCCAATGATCGTGGAGAGGATGTGATCAGGTACATGCCTCGGATCGTGGGGATGACGGTAGGAAAGGTTGGGAATCATGTGCTCGAAAGCGTCAAGCATGTCGAGGTCGGTTCCCGGATCAAGGTCCGCCGTCGCCAACGCTGCCGTGGTATGCAGCACATTCAACTGGCATATTCCGGTTTTCTCGGGGTAATGCTTCCACAGCAATGCCTCGAGCTGCTCGGTGATGTCCAGAATCTCACGCTTTTTGTGAGTCTTGATTGTCAGACGATGCATACCTCACCTACCTGCCCGGGCCTAAACAGTTCTGGCACACGAACTGAAAACCGATCTGCCCAGTTGCAGCAGCACCATCCCAGATGTCAATGTTTCCCCTGCATTGTACGGGTGAGGCTAGTTGAATTGAGCTCTGAAGAGCAACGAAATTTTTCTGCAGAGCAGCCTGGAGACGATCTCTCTGACTTGCGAAGCGCGGAAGTCGCGCCCAACCGTGTGATCCGGACAACCTTCCCGGGAAGAAATGAGGGCAGGATCTGGTCCAGTCTGAATAACTTGGCAGATGAGTGTGCCCAGCGTCGGTGCATCGTTGAAGTCGCTGCCAGCGGGGTACGATAATTTGCCTAGCGCGAGAACGCCAGCCAAGTGACTGGCTCAGGTGTAAGTGTGGACCCCTCTTAGTCGGCCGTAACGAGTTGGCGGCGTCGTTCAGCAAGCGCCGCCTGGATAAAAGTCACCTCTCGTCCCAGAATATCGGTGGCTTCCCGGCAAAGATCAGGCCGTTCCCGCATCAGATCAAGAAACTGTTCGCGTGGTATATACACCACCTCAGACTCATCAAGCGTCACCGCAGTCAGGCTGTATGGCCGTCCAGTGAACGTTGCCGGCAGTCCCAATAGCGAGCCCGCAGAAAAGTCTCTGTCGAGGTTGGGCATATTTTTTACGCTCATGCGCACCTTCCCTTTGCGCACCAGGAAAACCCCCACGTTGTTCCCGTCCTCGCGAAACAAAACGTGGTCAGCCGGATAGTGCGCTTTGCTACCCGCCGTCTCCAGAGTGTTAATCAAACTTTCGGATACCTTAAGAATGTTGAGCTTGGTCCCCACTTTTTTCATTCAGTACTTATGCCAAACTCGCACAGGATAGTTCTGTGACTCGGATCACAGATTAATGTGAGAATGCGGGAAAGGCCAGCACACATGGTTTGGTCCGTGCAGACGGACTGAACCGCTGCTCTACGCTCTTGTCAGCTTGAAATGCTCATGAAGGTGACAACACGGGCAGGGGATGCACTTGCAACGTCCTTATTATTGCTCCGCTTACCTAACCGTAATGGTCCTGTTCCGCGTAACCAGCGCCCTGATCATTTGGCTCTCCAACCAAAAGTCACACAGTCTCCAGGCCGCCATGGACATGGCGCTCAGTAATTCACACTGCAGACTCAAAGGGGGCGAAAAACTATATTGTAAAATTTTATAGGGGCTGGATTTCAGCTGTAAGGATTCCGATCTGGTAGAAAGAGGTGTAATGTGAGGTGGGGTGTCCTGCGAGTTATCACTTGTGCGCTGCTTGCGAGTAGCGTCTCTGCGCAGCAAGTTCAAAAGAGCGCAGACCGAACAAAGTCAGGTCGTCTGACCCAAGTCACGATTGGGGGCAAGCGAATCATGGGTAGTGACGTGCTGGTTTGGAAGGGGACCAGCTATGTGAGTGTTGCCGCTTTGGCCCAGGCTCTGGACGCTTCCGTGACCTCGGAAGGCAATTTAGAAGTGCTAACCATTCCCGAGAACGAATGCGGACCCACGCCAGACGAGAGAATGCTTTCTGATGAATACCGCAGTGCGGCAGGACATATTCCGGATGCTATTGAGAAACTGCGAGATGATATTGACAAACAGCGAGCGCTCGGGAACCATGACATGATCCCCGGAACCAGGTTTGATGACATAGATCGTGATATAGCTGATGCGGAACAGAGCGCTCAAACCGGTGCGGACAAGTCGATTTCTTATGCCCTGAGTCATGCTAACAGTGCACTGGCAATTTCCTACTACAGATCGTTGCGTGGAGCCGAGTATTCGACACAGGCACAGCTTGATTTGGAAGTCTGCGAACTCGAAAGTAAGGTAGCCTTGAAAACAGGGCGACTATCGGGCCGCGAGATTTGCAGCGTTTTTCATTTCAACCAGGAGGAGGTCAAAGTCAGTTCGTCTTCCGCTAATTGATCTTCATCTGCGACTAAGCATCACTTCCACCTCACACCAGGATCGGCGTCAAGCTTCAAAGCCATTCTCCGCCACTTTGACGCGACTTCGCAAGCCATTCGAACGTCGCATCGCGATTCTTTCCGACAGGGCTCGTTAACTCGCCGCGAAAGAGTATTTGTCCCCCGGTCGCTGCCAACAGCACATGGGCTCAGCGCGCCGTTTCCGACTGATTTCAATCTCGCCCCTAAATGGCAAGAACCACATCGAAATGCCCGCCCTTTCGAGACGCGTCTCCCCGTTCCAGGGTAATGTGGAACTTGTCAATGTCCGACGTTGCTGCTCGACGAGCGAAGTGCGAGCAGCACCTCCAGAGCAGCAGGCATTACGGCATTACTCCAAACACAGGGCCACTGGTGCCAAGAGACTCGCGAGACGGTGCCTCTGTTATGATCGGTGGATTCATGCGTGGTCGTTCTCCCACGTCATCATCAAAACTCATCGCCAACAACTCTGATCGTCGCGGGTAGGTATTACAAATGACAGCCAAGGTAACGATGATGTTGATTGCTCCTGCCGTTGCCCGAAGGATCGAGACGCACCCATTGGATTCAGGAGAATACATCCATGCAGCCATTCAATACTGAACAGCCATCGAAATCTGGGCGACCAGAGAAGCCTGCTCACGTAGAGAGTGAAGGGGGTCTGGCGCGGATTGGCCTCGCTTTGGCGTACTGGAGTGAGCGCTGGTTTCCCGAGCCATTGGTCTTTGCACTGGCTGGGGTTATTGTTGTTTTTGTCTTCGGTCTGGTGCTTCATCAGCCAGCCAGCAAGCTTGCCATCCAAGGTGCCAAGAATTTCTGGACTTTGGTTCCCTTCACCATGCAGATGGTAATGGTTATTATTGGCGGCTACGTTGTAGCCACAACGCCCCTGGTACATCGGCTTATACGCCTTCTGTCGGGGATACCCAAGAACGGGCGCAACGCGGTAGCGATCATCGCGCTGTTCTCCATGTTGACGTCGCTCATCTCCTGGGGCCTGAGCCTGATTTTCAGCGGGTTGTTGGCCCGTGAATTAGCTAAGCGGGTAAAGGGAATGGATTACCGGGCTGCTGGAGCTGCCGCCTACCTTGGACTAGGCGCTGTCTGGGCGCTAGGGCTTTCATCCTCTGCAGCCATGATGATGGCGACAAAGAGTGCCATCCCCCCGTCGCTGTTCGCTATCGCCGGATTGATTCCAATTCGGCAGTCTATCTTTCTCTGGCAAAGCATTGTCACCGCATTGGTGTTGGTCCTGGTGTCGGTTGTGGTCGCGTATGCTTCTGCCCCGTCACCAGAAAGTGCGCGAACCGCGGACCACTACAGCATTGTTTATGAACCCGTAGACCGGCCTCTGGAACCGAGGACCAAACCAGGAGAATGGCTTGAATACAGCCCGTTACTGACCATTCTGGTGGCCGGCATGTTCCTTTGGTATCTGGTCGATTTCTTCCGAACGTCACCGCAAGGCGCGCTGGCGGCTCTGGACCTGAACACCTATAACCTCATTTTCATCACTACGGGCCTGCTTTTGCACTGGCGGCCAAAGAGCTTCATGAGGGCGGTTGCAGAGTGTGTGCCGGCAACCGGCGGTGTGCTCATCCAATTCCCCTTCTACGCAGTAATCTTTGGCATGATCGTCGGTACTGGCATGTCCGACTGGCTAGCCAATCTTTTCGCACGCATAACTACCCATGGAACCTACCCCTTGCTGGTAGCGTTGTACTCCGCGCTGATTGGAATTTTCGTTCCGTCAGGGGGAAGCAAGTGGGTTATCGAGGCCCCGTACGTTTTGCAGGCGGCCAATCTGCATCATGTTCATCTAGGCTGGGTTGTGCAAATCTATAACGCATCTGAGGCTCTTCCAAACCTTGTCAACCCGTTCTGGATGCTCCCCTTGCTGGGCATTTTGAAGCTGAAGGCGAGGGATCTGGTCGGCTATGGAGTGCTACAAATGGTGGTGCACATACCAATAGTCTTTTTCCTGTGCTGGTTCTTTGCCCGCTACATACCATACCTACCGCCGCTGAAGTAGCTGGGCGCCTAGCAGCTGATGAGCGCCGGAAGTGGAATGTCGGATGGAAGATCCTGGCAAAACACCGACGCTTGGACCTTTATCTCGGCTTAGCTAAGGTGGTGGGGATTGAGGACTGTAAACGAGCCGGCATCCAGCACCTTGGGCAGGAAGCGGTAAAGCGAAACTTGCTGTGAAGACGTTCCGAACAGCGAATCCAGCACGGCCGGGGATGATTCCCAGGCTAAAGTAAATTGGTCGTCGCCTTCATAAGCGATGGCTGAATGGGGCCATTCCCTTTGTTGCCGATTTCACCGAATTGGCTCAATGCGGCAGGCTGACGGCGTACAGATACCAAGCTGTATGTGGTAGCCATTGTTCCTTCCAACGCCAGTCATCGTCTTTGCCGGTGACACTGTAGCCCAAGTCGAAGGCGATGCCGTCCTCATCGTCAATGGCGGAGGTAATGCCGTTGACAATGGCGCCGGGCGCGTTGGTGTACTTGTACGAGCGGAAAAACAGATACCGGGCGTTGCCGTGGCCGCTTCCCATGAGCATGCTCGCATCAAACGGGTTGCGACCGTGAATCCAGTGCAGCTGGTTCCAAGCATAGGCCCCAAGCTGAGCCTGGAAAGCGGGATCCTTGGCGAACAGCGGCACGGCCAGCCGTGCGGCACAGGCCAGCGAGGCGAGTCGGGCATTTTCGCCTTGCCACCACGGAGCAGCTTCGGTGTCATGAGGGAAAAAGAAAGCGGTGCGCACCCGGCCATCTCCCATGCGCACCAATTGGCGGGCGTAACCGAATGGATTGTTGACCTCGCCCGTCGCGGCCAGCTCGAAACGCAGGGAGCGGTGCACCGCCTCACGTGCCTGTTCCTGTGCGGCAGCAGCGGCAATCTGCGAGTATTCAATGAGACTGATAACGGGCAGACCAGCGTCGGAAGGATGGAAGTAGGGACGCGAGGCATCATCGGCGCGCCAATAGTCGCGATAGGCTCCCTGGGTGGTTAGCCGCTCCATCAGATGAGCGGCGCGTCGATCAGCGGCGGTGAGATAGATCTGCTTTCGTGACGCCCGGTACAGTTCCGTCGCAGCCATAAGCGCACAATAGTCGTCGAGTATATTTTCCTTTCCATCATTCAACAGTTCGCGATTGTGGGTGTCGACGAACTGAAAGGCCTCCTCGGCCACGCGCAGGTACGTAGCGCGAGGAAAATCACCCTCAACTGGCATGGTGCTGGCGAGGGCCAAGGCTGCAATGGCCATTCCTCCGCCGGACCGGAAGCTCACCTGGTAGGCAAGGGGGCTTTCCGCGATTTGCAAGCTTTGGCCAGGATCCGCTGCGCTCTCCTTGATCTGTGTGCGCCAGTTGGGATTTCCGATCATCCGATCCTGTGGCAGTTTGTCCTCGCCCGGCGCAGCGATACTTTCCAGAAACGAGCCGTCGGGGCGCTTCATGCGCACCAGGAAATCGGCGCCGTAGATACCTTCATCCAGCAAACGCCGCTCGTACTCGCTGAAATTGTCATCTCCGCGCGCTTGCAGCGCGACATAGCTCTTCAGCAAGCTCCAGACCACGAGGGGCACCTGCTGCGGATTGAAGTAGGAAGTCGGATTCTGATGTGAGAAGTGGATACCGTAGTCGCCGGTGGCGTCATACCAGCCACCGTGCACATCGACGAAACCTTTTTCGCCGCCCGGGAGCAACAGGTGGCGGTCTGCCTGGTCGATCAGACCGCTTGAGCGCTGACCTTTGAAGTAGTACACCACGTTTGACAGCGTGTTGCGCTCGAGGAGATCGTCTTCAATTGTGAACACGCAGGAGCTGATTTCGCCGGCGTCTGTTTTTGTCTGCAGGCGGTAATGACCGGGGTTCTGCCAGGAAGAGAAGTCGGCGATCCAGTAAACACCATTCCAGGCGTGCACCTGGCCGGCCGGAGTCAGGGGTCCGGTGAGAACAGCTTTGCCAGTGGCCACATCTACCAGGCTGAACTGTTGCGGGTTGTCATGAGGAGTGCCCATGACCAAGGCTTGCTTGGGAGAGCGGGCTTCGTAGCCAACCTGGTCGACCAGGACTTGCTGCTGCTGCCCCAGACAGGCAGGCGCCAGGAGAGTAGCCACGCAGACGGCTAAACAACAGGTTAATGTGAGTATGATCTTCTTGTCCTCCGGAATGAAGTTCCTGCGACTATAACTTGTAGCGGTCGGGTTGCGCATGTTAAGAGAATGCGGGTAGTGGGTCAGTTTCGACAGGTTCTTCGGGTGCTGGTATCTGGCCCGTGGACACGTCCAGCGTCCACTTAGCAAGCTGGTTGGGATCGCGAGGTCGTTTGCCCTTACCGATGGTCATTTGCGCTTAGTCCTTAATACACTAACGAGCACGAACAGAGCTAGG
The DNA here is from genome assembly GCA_964509525.1 of uncultured Acidobacteriaceae bacterium. Taxonomy (GTDB): domain Bacteria; phylum Acidobacteriota; class Terriglobia; order Terriglobales; family Acidobacteriaceae; genus Bog-257. The sequence continues at coordinate 2,037 of CAZDYZ010000217.1, read as the reverse complement.
ACCATCGTGACGGTCGCCAAGATTTCTTTACTGCTCACGACCCCAATGATGCCACAAGCCGGGAAACTGACCCACTACCCGAATGCGTGAGGTTGAGGATGGGTATGCTGGCCGTTGCCGGCATTCTGTCGTGCTGCTCGCTCTTGTCGGCAGGTACGGCGCCGATAGCCGCCGGCCCGGCGATCATCGCCTATGTCTTTGCGCGGAACGGCATCTTGCCCCCCGGCGAGATTGACGCGGCCAAGTTGACACGAGTGAACTATGCGTTTGCGAATCTGCAGGGTGGACGCATTGTCACCGGCTATCCATCGGATGCGGACAATCTGGCTGCACTGCTGGCATTGAAGCGGAAGAATCCGGCACTGACCGTGCTGGTCTCTGTTGGCGGATGGCTGTGGTCAGACAATTTCTCCGATATGGCACTTACCAGGAAAAGCCGAAGGCTGTTTATAGAGAGTGTGGTGGAGTTCGTGGATCGATACAAGCTTGACGGGCTGGATATCGATTGGGAATATCCCGGCATGACTGGGGCCGGCCACACTTACCGGCCCGAAGATAAGCAGAACTACACGCTGCTCCTGAAAGAACTACGCAAGCGATTCAATCACGAAGAGAAGAAGTTACAGAGGAGACTTTTCCTCACGATCGCGACTGGCGCGTCAAGCGAGTTCCTGGCCCACACAGAGATGAAGAAGGTGCAGAAGTATGTAGACACCGTAAATCTCATGGCTTACGACTACTACCACCCCGAATCCGACAAAGTGACTGGGCACCATGCTCCACTGTTTACAAACCCTGCCGATCCGAAGAAGATCTCCGCCGACAAGTCCATCCGGGAGTATGAGCAGGCGGGCGTGCCGCCCGCAAAGCTGGTGCTGGGTGTCCCCTTCTACGGACATGTGTGGAGTGATGTGGGTGACCAAAATCATGGCTTGTTCCAGCCGGGTAAGGCGCACCCAAATGCGTACGCGCCGTACAAAGACATCTCCTCCGGATGGTTAAATGAGGGTTTTACTCGCTACTGGGATACTGCCGCGTCGGCCCCTTACCTCTACAATCCGTCAAAACAGCTCTTCGTAACCTATGAAGATCCCCAGTCGCTTAGGTTGAAGTGTCTTTATGTACTCGACCACAAACTGGGAGGCGTTATGTTCTGGGAATACTCGAGCGATGCGGCGGGGGCACTTCTGGACGTAATCGATTCCTCTCTGCACAGCCGGACAAACGTGACACCTGGAGCGAGGTGACATAGCAAACCGCGCCCGGTGAACAAAGATTTGTTAGCCACCCAACCACCGTCGTACAACTGGACAAGACCGCACGAAAGAGCCCTTGCCTACTGTACCGGCAAGGAACAGGACGAAGAGCGCCGTCCGGGGTCGGACTTGCTGTGCGGACTCTGCATGGACGGGTGGCGGCCTCTCAAACCGTCAATGCTTCTACTGAATCGCTTGGCCCGACTTGCGAGCAGAATCGGGGTCGAGCCTCCGACGCGGACACCACAAGTCCGACTAGCGTCGACTGGGAGACGGCCTACAGCTCAGGGCTCGATGAGCGGGAGAGCGGATGCCAGTTGCAGATCAATCATCAACTGGACGCGCCGGTCCAGTTGATAGAACAGAGCAGTATTCTTGGCCGACAGGACCTTACGGAAGGCTGGAAAATACTTTAGTCGCAACTCGGAGACGGACTGGTCGACGCCGATCCACTGCTTTACGGCACTGTCAGCCTGTGCGTCCGACAGATTGCCCTGAGCCTGCACGTATTGTTTGATCAGCTCATACTTAGTGTTGTTGTTCTTGACGAGATCCGAAACATACTGGTCATAAAGCGGCCAGAACTTCTCTGCCTCGGCATCGGTAAGCTGCAGGTTGGCGGCAATGATCTGCTTTCGCTGCGAGCGGAGGTTTTTTCGCAACATCTGGATGTCTTGATCGGAAACACCCTGGTCCTGTGGCGCCGTGGCACCTTGCGCCATCGTGTTGGAGGATTGGCCTTGCGCACCGCTCACGCCGCAAGAAAATATTATTGCCATAG
>CAZDYZ010000216.1:0-1741 GCA_964509525.1 uncultured Acidobacteriaceae bacterium | reverse complement strand
TACGTTCGAGGGCAACTTTCGGACCTTCCCGAGAAGAGCGTAGAGCCGATTGCGCTGGATGCGAACGTCGCGCCGCGTACCTTGCAGGAGTTTCTCAGCCAGCACCGCTGGAATGAGAATCGTCTGCTCGACCGGCTCCAGCAAGTGGTTACGACACAGCATAAGGGGCCCCATATCGTCGGGACCTTCGACGAAACCAGCGATCCCAAAAAGGGTGACAAAACACCAGGCGTCCAGAAGCAGTGGTGCGGCCGGCTGGGTAAAACAGAGAACTGCATTGTCACCGTTCACTTGGGCTTCGCACGTGAGGACTTTCACTGCCTCCTCGATGGCGAGTTGTACCTTCCTGAGAGTTGGGATGCCGATCGCGACCGCTGTCGCGAAGCCGGCATTCCCGACACCGTGACCTATCGGCCCAAGTGGAAGATCGCCCTGGAACTGTACGATCGCGCCATCGCCAACGGGCTCCGCTTTGATTGGCTCACGTTCGACGAGGGCTACGGCAGCAAGCCTGAGCTGCTCCGCGAGCTGACGGTGCGTCAGCAACTGTACGTTGCGGAGGTGCCACGGAGCTTCGCCGGTTGGCTCGATCCTCCCCGCGTCATCACGCGCCCCTACCGCCGCAACGGTCGGGGACGAAGCCGCAAGGTTCCCCGCCTGGCCAGCGGGAGCCCATCGGTTCGCAGGGTCGACGAGCTGCTGAACGATCCGCGACTGCGGGATCAGCCATGGCAACGTTTTCGAGTCAAGGACGGTGAGAAGGGACCAATGGTCTGGGAATGCAAACGGGTAATGCTCACGGTCAAAGGGGATGACGGCTTGCCGGGTGAGACGCTCCACCTGCTGGTGGCGCGCAACGTGCTGGATCCCAGCGAACTGAAGTTCTTCGTGAGCAACGCACCGTCGGGGACCAGCGTCGAAACTTTGCTGCTGGTCGCGTTCTCGCGCTGGCGTGTCGAGCGTTGCTTTGAGGAGCAGAAGAGCGAGATCGGCATGGACCAATATGAAGGTCGCCGCTATCTGGGGCTGAAACGCCATTTGATTCTGTCGGCCGTGAGTTACTTGTTCCTGGCCCGGGTGCGGCAGGAAAAGCGGGGGGAAAAACCCGGAACTGACCGTCTGCCAACTGCACACGGCAATGGCGGCCGTGGTTCGTTCTTGGGGCTTGTCGTCACCGCAAGCCGAGGAAAAGCTGCTGGCGAGAGCGGCGAGGAAAATCGCATGGTGGCAACGCCGCAATGCGGCGGCACGAGAAGGCCACACAAAACGAACTCGAAACAAGTTGCGCGCGCTCGGTATCAAGCTTTCCGACCTGAAACGCTGCCAGTGGGACTCGACTTAGCGCTGTAGAATTAATAACGGCGATTGGTTCTGGCATACCTGCCATTTTGGCAGGGTTTACAACAACGTCACCAGCTTGATGAAGTCGTTGAGGCAGTATTTAAGGGCTAATAACCACTCACTTGTTGGTTGCGACGTTACTAACTCCCAGCCTTTGCTTGTTGGTGTACTTTGTCGTCAAATAATGCATGGATTATCACCTAATAACTCTGCTAATAACATAAAGTCATCCCAGTTTAGCCATTATGACATAGATCAAGAGCTACTTGACCGTATTCCTCTGTCTTACTCCCAAAATCAAGAGGAAGAAGGGGGAGGAGGGGGCAACACCTCCCTATACGATGTAGTTTTTACTACATCTTCACAAATGGTTAAGACAGATCATGGTGGAGGCGTTTGG
>CAZDYZ010000215.1:0-3765 GCA_964509525.1 uncultured Acidobacteriaceae bacterium | reverse complement strand
GGCACATACGAAAACCCGTAGTAACCGATGCCGAAAAGGGTCAACCGATGCTGCCCAAACTTGAGCTGGCGCAGCCCGTTCAGCTTGTATTGTTGCCGCTGCTCCGGCCGCTCGAGAAAGCCATTGCCAAATGATGTTTCCATCGCTATCCACTCGTCGGCATGCGCAGAACCCCAACCCGCCATCAGGTCGACGTCGCGGTAATCGCCGGTGAACTGCACAAAGCTGGTGAGTTGTCTGCGCGGGACGTAGTCAGCCGCCAGATCAACAGCGTTGTTGCCCTGGCGCACGTTGAAGGCAGCGCCATCCACGGTCACCTGTTCAATGATCGGGGGAATCAGGAAGTTGGGATCGGAATAGCCGTTGCCATGGGCGTTGGCAGGAAGGTTGTTCGGGAAAAGGAATGATCCAATCTGAAAGTACTGGGCGATAGGCTCGCCATGATCCCCGGCTACACCGGGGGCGAAGTATTGAGGCGCCTTGATGCCTCCGGACGCGGTCTCGATTGGCAGCCCCGGAAGGGAGATCGGCGCTCCTGGGCGCCCCGGATTTGCATCCAGTACCTGGTCATGGATGAAGATACTCTGTGCCGGGTCGGGAGTGAGGATGGTAGGCACGGAGGCGACTACAGTCACCTGTTGTAGTGTAGAGACGATTTGCTCGAACTGCACTGAGATTTCTGTTTGCTGACCTGAAGCCACGGAGGCACTGGCGACTACCCGAACAAATGCCGGCGAGTCAGCCACTACCTGGTAAACGCCGGGCTCGATGGCCAGAAACCGGAAAGCTCCTTCGATGTCGCTCACGGTTTCGGCAATCTTGCTTCCTGCGGCATTCAGCAACTCGACGGTTGCCCTTGCAACTGTAGCGCCCTGAGGATCAAGGATTCGCCCGTGGAGGGTTCCCGTGCCCGCGTGCGCGGCCAAGCCGCATAAGAGAATATAGACGGTAATCAGAAATGAGGCTGCGATCGCTCGGCTGTAAGGCGCTTCGGGGCCTGAATCGCATCGTACTCGCTTACCAGGACAGTTGTTAGTGATACGTATCTGCATTTCGTGCTACCCTGGTCCAACGTCGCCCTACTACGCTGCGCAGAGCGCTATTTACGTTTGGTCTAGTGTTGGTGCGCTGAGTGCCGATGCGTGAACGTGTGCCCCTTGGTGCGTTTGGCGGAATCTCTGGTGTAGGCTTCGGGAGCGCTCATGACCAGCTTTCCGTGTTCCACTCCCTTGAGGCCGATCAGCCGGCTGCCCAGTTCCTGGACCTGCCTAACCCGACCCCTAACCACCACAACCTCCAGACACATGTCATGGTCCAAGTGGGAGTGTACAGTTGAGATGATGACCTCGTGGTATTCGTGCTGCAACTCCATGAGCTTGTCGGGCAGCAGCCGCCAATGGTGGTTATAGATCAGGGTTACGGCTCCTACCACGAACACATCGCTGGATTGCACGCTGGCTTCGTTAAGACGGTCGCGAATGAGATCGCGAAAAGCTTCCGACCTGTTCTCGTAACCCTCGCCCCGGATAAGCCGGTCAAACCGCCTGAGCAGATCAGAGTCCAATGCAACCCCGGTACGAACCAACCCCATAAAACGGCTCCTTGGCAGAGACGGCCAGCATAGCACAAATCTTGTAAACGTAACACAGCAACCACAGATGCCCTATCGCCATTGCATCAGTCAGTCGTCCAAGACAGGTGCCAGAAACTAATCCCAGGAACGCATTCCTCCACGATGGCGACCTCTAATCTAGCGTTCACCAACGCTGAGCTATTACCTGGTGCTTCAATTGGGGCTCCTTATAGCCTTTCGGCTTCTGGCGGCCTGGCAGCTTGGGCGGCTTGTAGGGGATCTCCTCGTAGGGAATTCGGCTGAGAATGTCGGCTATGCAATTGAGACGAGCACGCTTCTTGTCGTCCGAAGGCACGATGTACCACGGGGCCAGCGGTGTGTCCGTGGCCGACAACATTGCGTCACGAGCTCGCGAGTAGTCGTACCAGCGGCGGTGTGATTCCAGATCCATCGGGCTTAGCTTCCAGCGTTTTGAGGGGTCCTCGATACGTGCAAGGAAGCGTTTGTGCTGCTCCTTCTCCGACACATCAAGCCAATACTTGAGCAGTATGATCCCGTTGTGGAGGAGCATAGCCTCGAACTCCGGGCAGACCTTGAGGAATTGCTTGTACTCCCGTTCAGTGCAAAAGCCCATGACGTGCTCGACGCCAGCGCGGTTATACCAGCTACGGTCGAAGATGACGATTTCCCCGGCAGCGGGCAGATGCGCGATGTACCGTTGTGCATAGAGCTGCGTCTTCTCGCGCTCCGTCGGCGCAGGCAACGCGACTAACCGGAAGACGCGCGGGCTGACTCGCTCCAGAATGCGTTTGATGATGCCGCCTTTGCCGGCGGCGTCGCGGCCTTCAAACAAGATGACGACGCGAGCTCCGGTCTTCTTCACCCAATCCTGGAGTTTGACCAGCTCGACCTGCAGCTTGAAAAGTTCAGCCTCATACTCCTTGTTGCCTAGCTTTTGTAATTCCTTGTGGTCGTCGCCCTGGCGTTCATTCATTTCAGGCGCCGGCTTGTCTGCATTCTTATTCTTCTTTTTTTCCTTCTTGCTCATACAACCTCTCCTGAAACGGCTATAGGTTCGGACATTGTAGACTATCAGTGCTTGTGGCATTTGACGGCACGCAACCTCTGACAACCGATAATTCCCTATCGTCGGAACACTTCCCTGCCCTCATGGACCAGTCCAGAGAGACCGTCATTGCTCCCATTACTCCCTTTCGGGCTTTCCGGAGTTCGCAGTTTGGCAACTGAGCCGCCGCAACGCTTGTCTTCGCGATGGCCCGGGGTCCAGCAGAAGATCCTTCCTTGTCGAGAAGTTCACCACCTAACCACTTGGCGAACTGAGGTGGCTGCTGAGGTCCGGCTACTGGTCCTGGCGCTTTCGTAGCTCCATGAGGACCTGGTGTATTGCGGCCACAACAGCCTCCGGGGCTTTGGCGGGAATAGCATGGTCGCTGTTATCCACGATGATTTGTCTGCCATTCGTAGAGAGACCGGCGAGTTCGGGCTGCAACTGATGTATCCAGGTTCATGAAACGCCGCGATTTGTTGCGCGACCGCCGGATCGCTGGGCTTCCAACATTTTCCGGCAGTGAGAACGACTAATGGGCGGTCGCCCAGGTCACCGGCGTTGGTTCTGATCGACCTCGGGGTTACCGCTGCCCTTATCCGGTCGAACGACCCCGCCCGCCGTTGCCGCACATCCCTGAGTTAGCTCCGTCCCAAATGCCTTGACTCGCTGATTGCGCATAGCCGCGGTTGCGCTGCTTTGTTCGGAACTGAACTGGGGAGGCACATAGACAGGAACGTTGCGCAGTGCGAAGCGTATTACTCCAAAGCGTTCCATGAACGGCAGGGTGGAACACAGAAGACGCCGGACTAGAGTAGGTGCGCGTGTTATCGGCGAGAGCAGGATAGGTGGCTCGCGTTGCTGGGGATGAGCCGAGTCGACGAGCACCACACCTGCAACTTCAGATGGAAAATTAGCTGTAAGTATGCGGACGTACTCTCCGTCTATCGAGTGACCAACCATAACATACGGACCAGGCACGGGAGTGCGCTGAAGCAGGTCATGCAAATCGCAAACAATGGTTGCGCTGCTTCGTGATGTCGGCGCGAGGTCACTCCAACCCTCCCCAGCCCGCTCATACCAACAAACTGTAGTGAACGCTGCTACTTTGGATTGGACATCCCGC
>CAZDYZ010000214.1:0-3928 GCA_964509525.1 uncultured Acidobacteriaceae bacterium | reverse complement strand
GAGGACGTCGAAAAGAGGTACAGCGGATTTGGCTTACCGCCTCCGGCGGCCCCTTCCTCGATACGCCGCCTGCGGATCTCGCCAAGGTCACCGTCGAGCAAGCTCTCAACCATCCGACTTGGAAAATGGGCCAGCGCATCACCATCGACTCGGCAACCCTGATGAACAAAGGCTTTGAGGTCATCGAAGCGTGCCGCCTGTTCGACATGCCTCCTAGCCAGGTCGGCGTACTGGTTCACCCGCAAAGCACGATCCACTCGATGGTCGAGTTCGTGGACGGCAGCCTGCTCGCCCAGCTGTCGGTCACCGACATGCGATTGCCTATCCTGTATGCCCTCACCTACCCTGATCGTATTCCATCAGACCTGCGCTTCCCGGTACAACAGTTACGGCGCCTCGATTTCAGTCAGCCGGACCTGGACAAGTTTCCCTGCTTACGTTTGGCCTACCAGGCAGTCGGATTGGGAGGAGCCACCACCATCGCCCTGAATGCATCCGACGAGGTAGCCGTGGCAGCGTTCCTCGAAGGTGCTATTGGTTTTCCGGAGATTCCGGCTACAATAGAGGCAGTGGTTGTTGAAACGCCTGCCCGCGTTCCCGTATCGATATCCGAGGTTCTGAGTATGGACGCTGATGCGCGCCGCAGGGCTCGCAACCGCATCCAACATTCGGGTGCCCGAGACAACGTTGTGCGAGCGCCTTCGACAACTAGGCATAACTAGCTCCCCAAAAGAGGATTATGGAATCGTTCCTGATTGCGGTGGTTTCCATGGCCGTCGTCCTCGGCATCATGATTTTGGTGCACGAGTTTGGCCATTACGCCGCCGCCAAATGGTTTGGCGTCCGGGTATCCGTGTTCTCCATCGGCTTCGGCAGGCGGCTCACTGGTTTCCGGCATGGCGGAACCGACTATCGCATCAGCGCACTACCGCTCGGCGGCTATGTGAAGATGGCGGGCGAAAGCCCGTTGGAATCGCGCACCGGCGGTCCCGACGAGTTCATGTCGCACCCGCGCTGGCAGCGCTTTGTGATCGCGATCGCCGGTCCGGCAATGAACATTATTTTGGCCATCGCGCTTCTGACCGGCGTTTTCATGGTGCATTACGAGCATCCCGTGTTTCTCGACCAACCTGCGGTCATTGGATGGGTACTGGACAACTCGCCGGCCTCCAATGCTGGAGTCGAACAGGGCGATCGCATCGTTCGTATCGAAAACGAGCAGAATCCGACTTGGGAAGACGTCATGCTGAAGGTGGTGCTCAGTCCCAAGCAGCCACTTGACGTTGCCATCCAGCGTGGGAACCAGATTCTTGAGAAGCAGATCCAGCCTCAGCCCGACGGCTCTGAGCAATATGGCACCGTTGGATGGCTGCCCGATCAGCCGATTACTGTGACCGAGCTTGAGCCCAATATGCCTGCCGCCAAGGCGGGCTTGAAGCTGGGCGACGACATCGTAGCCGTGAATGGCACGCCCATGCGTTCCCTGTTTTCGGTGATCCATTTCTTGCAACAAAATGGCGGCAAGCCGGTGGACATCACTGCCGTCCGCCACGGACAACAGCTGCAGTTGCAGATGACTCCCGTCCAGACCGAAGACGATGGGCAAAAGACTTACCGGCTGGGCTTCCGTTCCGAGCCGGTGCACATCGACAAGCTACCCTTCGCACAAGCCCTGTCCCGCTCTCTTGAGGAGAACAAGAAGTACTCGTTGCTGATTGTGGACCTGGTGCACAAGATGGTGCAACGCAAGGTCTCGATCAAGCAGATGGAGGGGCCGATCGGTATCGCGCGCGCTTCTGGGGATGCCGCACGCCAACCAGGATGGACTCCCTTGCTCAGCCTGATGGCTATGATCAGCCTGAATTTGGGCGTCTTCAACCTGCTGCCTATTCCCATCCTCGACGGAGGGGTAATTCTGCTGCTCATCATCGAAGCCGTCATGCGGCGCGATATCAGCGCGCGGATCAAGGAGCGCATCTATCAGACCGCATTCGTCTTCCTGGTGCTTTTCTTTGTCGTCGTGATTTATAACGACCTGATGAAGGCGCTTCCCGGCCTGGCGCAGCGACTTCCATAATCGCTGGGGCGCGGTCAACCCTCTGGCCCAAATCCTTCCGTCGCCCGCTTCGGCCCCACGGCCTCTTGTCCAGAGAAATCGTGGTTACGACTGACCTGAACCGTCACTTCGTTTCAGCGTTGGACGATCGTCGTCGGTTTGCGTGCCCGTGCTTCCGTTGTTATCCGGTGGGTTGTCGGCTGTGGCACGCCGCAGCGTTGGACGGTCTTTATTATCCTTGTCGTTTTGCAGCTTGTGACGGTTCTCGATAGAGGCAAGGCGAGACTTAGCCTGCTGGAACTCTGAGGTGTCCACGATATATTCGGGCCGTGGCGGCAGTACTGTACTCATCTCTTGCTGCGCATGAGCCACCCGGTCCGGCGTCATCGGATGCGAGGAAAATGCCTTGGCTAGCGTGCCTGGCTTCTTCTTTTCCTGCGCCTCGATCTTCTCAAAGAACGAAATGAAAGATTGCGGGTCGTAGCCCGCTTTGTACATATACTCCATTCCGAGGAAATCGGCTTCGCTCTCGAAATTGCGTGAGAACTTCATAAAAGTCAGCGGAACGCCAATACCCAAAGCGGCCTGCTCAGCTTCGTATACGCCCCAGCCACCCGGCACGAAAATCAACGCGATGCTGGCCAGGTTGACGATATTGCCCCGTGTCTGCTCCCGGGCAACGTGGCAGGCAGCCACATGCGCGATCTCGTGAGCCATTACCCCGGCTAGCTCGGCTTCGTTATCGGCCGCCAGAATCAGTCCGGAATTGACATAGAAAAAACCACCCGGTAGAGCAAACGCATTGAGCTCGTCGGTATCAATCACCTTGATGGTGAACGGAACTTTGGCGTCCGAGTTCCGAACCAGGTTCTGCCCAATCCGGTTTACGTATTCGGTAACCACAGGATCGCTGACTAGCTTGGCGCTCTTCTCCACGTACTGCGAATACTGCCGGCCCATGGCCACTTGCTTGTCCAGCGAATACCAGTTGCCCACGCCCTGTTTGCAACCGACGTTGCGGTTGCCGATAGCATCAATGTTGTTCATGGTGTTGGGGCTGGGAGCATTCTTGTCCGGCTTGTCCTGACTTTGGCTTTGGCTTTGGTCTTGAGTTTGACTCAGGCCGGCCGAAACCAGCATGAGCGCCAGGGCCGCACAACTGAGATAACGGAATACGGAACGCATGACCTACACCTTTCGGGGCTAGCCGCCGACCACACGAACTTCAGCTCTCACCCCAATCTTGTTCAAACCCAGATCCAGGCGCCTTGTTGTCTTCAACCCTTTATTGTCCTGCGTATTACCGATAAAGTCCACTACTCATCCTTCGCTCCTAAAGTTTTCCGTTCCTGAGGGTCGATCGTTCCATTTGGTTGGTTCAGACGTCCCGCGACCGAGTCCCCCGCCCGGCGACGGTCACAAGCAGTTCTGTCCATGCGTGTTACACTTTTTCTACATCAGCATGGCCACAATTCAGCGCAGAAAAACCTATACCTGCACCGTGGGTGGAGTACGCATCGGCTCTGATGCACCAATTGTGGTGCAATCCATGACCAATACCGACACCGCTGACGTGCCTTCGACCGCCCAGCAATGCGCGGCATTGGCGCGAGCCGGTTCGGAACTGGTGCGGGTTACGGTCAACAATGAAGCCGCTGCGGAGGCCGTGTCCCAGATTGTGGGAAGGTTGCAAGCCGGCGGCGTGGCGGTGCCCATAATCGGCGATTTCCATTACAACGGCCACCTTTTGCTGAAAAAATTCCCGGCATGTGCCCGGGCATTGGCCAAGTACCGCATCAATCCGGGTAACGTCAGCATCGGACGTAAAGACGACGACAACTTCCGTACCATGATCGAGATTGCAGTAGAAAA
>CAZDYZ010000213.1:0-3024 GCA_964509525.1 uncultured Acidobacteriaceae bacterium | reverse complement strand
ATCTCCCATTACAAAAAGGCCGTGGGCGATCCTGCCGGACTTTCCGAGCTGATGGTTTTCTACTGCCAGCAAGCGGCTGGATACTGTCAGGATGTCGGTTATCAAGAGGAAGGATTTTTCGATGCTCTGGTGCGCATGTTCGAGCAAGCCCTCAAGTCGGCCAACACCTACCTACCAACAGCCGCGATAGCCTGATCGCCCGACTCAACCGCGTGCGGGAAATTAGTCACGCCTTTGGCTACGGCGTCGGCGATGACATGGATTACCTGCTGGCCAAATACGTCAAGCATCCCGGTTGAGGCTGTCCCCGCCTGGCACCGACCTCATGGGATCTGGGCTCGTTCTGCCCTCGCTGAGCCGAGTCGCTTGCAGTATGAGGTAATTCTGTTCCGGAATGCTCGTCGTCCGACCGGCAGCAATCCGGTAGTGTGTGATTGCGGCCTCGTGATCGCCAGCCATTTCCAATAAATGTGCGCGAACAGCATCGAGTCGATGATGGCGAGCAAGTCGTGTGTCCGAGTCAAGAGCTCTTAACAGCTCGAGTCCTTTAGCCGGGCCGTGCACCATAGCGGCGGCGATCGCATGGTTGAGCAACACCATAGGATTGTCGGACATGTGTTTAAGAAGCTCATACAGCGCCAGAATCTGCGGCCAGTCGGTATCCCCGGCTCGGGCTGCTTCATCATGGACAGCAGCGATCGCCGCCTGGAGCTGATATGCGCCAATCGATCCCTTCGACAACGCAGCAGTAAGAAGGTTGATACCCTCCGAGATCTCCCCTCGATCCCACAGAGTTCGGTCCTGCTCGGTCAGCGCGATCAACTCCCCTTCAGGCCCTGTTCGTGCTGCGCGGCGGGCATCGGTTAGCAACATGAGCGCCAGCAAACCTGCGATCTCACCGTCGTCCGGGAGCAAGGTATGAAGCGATCGCGTCAGGCGGATTGCCTCGCCTGACAGTTCCAGTCGTTGCAGATTAGGGCCGATGCTGCTGGTATAGCCCTCGTTAAAGATCAGATAGAGCACATGAAGCACGGCGTGGAGTCGTTGAGCTCGTTCCCGACTGTTTGGCAGGCGGAATGGCACATCGGAATCCTTGATGCTCTGCTTAGCCCGGCTGATTCGCTGGGCCATAGTCGCCTCGGGAACCAGGAATGCCTTGGCGATTTCCGCCGTGGTCAAGCCACCTACCGCTCGCAACGTAAGGGCGATTGCCGATGACGTAGACAGGGCAGGATGGCAACACATAAACAGCAGGATAAGCGTGTCGTCCTGATCGCAGTCCTGCTCGAGATCGACGATCGGGGTAACCGCTTCCGCCTCCAGCGCTACAGCAGTTTCCCTGTGTCGGCGTGCCGTCTCGCTGCGCAGATAGTCGGTCATACGCCGAGAGGCCACGTGAATCAGCCAGCCACGCGGGTTCTCGGGAATCCCCTCCTCCGGCCATTGCATGAGGGCCGCGATCAGCGCTTCCTGCACGGCGTCTTCAGCGGAGGCAAAGTCATGAAAACGGCGCATCACCGCGCCAAGCACCTGCGGCGCAAGCTCGCGCAACAGATGCTCAATCCGATGGTCTAAAGTGTCTCCTGTCACAGCAGTTCTTTCACTGCCTCGATCGGGATTCTCCCCATTTCGATTGTTATGCTCGCTGGTTGTGCTCCGGGCCCGGATGCCGCCGAAGCGCGGAGGCAATTTTGTAAGCAGGCTCCGGTCTTTCTACGTTAATGATCCAGTAGCCGCCGAGAAACTCCCTGGAGCTCCGGGAACACCCCATCAGTAAGTAGACCTTCAGTCCCGTCATCATCAGTATGTACTTCACGTCTTGTGCCCTTTTCATCTTTGCGCTGGTGCCCACACGTTCATAGAGTGTCTCAGAGCAGGCGGTGTGTTCTTGACATCCTGGACAGTGGTTTCGGAGAAAATTGTGAACCTGTCAGCTGGCAGCGACTCGACGTCACAGGAATTCCGGCGGTGGTCCGCTCATTACTGGCCGCACTTCGATTGGCATGTTCAACGGGGCCCCGCCGGGTCCTGGCGCCGCCGAGGCACGGGCAGCAATTTGATAGGCTCGCTCCGGAGTATCCACGTCGACGATCCAATAGCCCGCAAGAAACTCCTTCGACTCCGGGAAAACGCCGTCAGTGATCGGTTTGCCATCCTTGTCGGCGCGCACCAGCTTCGCCTGGTTGGGAAACGACAGGCCTTCAGCGGATACCAGTTCGCCGGATTGTTTGAGCTCCTGGTCGAAGCGCACCATAAATGCGATGTGGGCCTGAATGTCCTTCTGAGCCCAACCCGGAAATCCCTCGTTATTGGCCTTCATAGTATTCATCATCAGAATGTACTTCACGTTTTTTCCCCTCCTTCTGTGCTGTGGTTTTCTTGCACTTTCATAAGGTAGTCGGAGCACGCGGTCCATTCTCGACATGCCAAGCCACAACTTCAAAAAAAAAATAAATGGTGACCGACCTGTAGATTTCGCGTGTTGTGGATCGACATACCTACAGAGGTTTTCGATATGACGAGCGATGCAAGGGTAAGCGAAACGTACAGCCAGCTCCCAGCGGCTTGCGAAGTCCAACGGCGATTCATGGTGCATTGGACCCCAGAGATCGACCCTGTAAGCTACAGCGGACGCTGCCGGCAGTTGTGCGAACTGGGAGGAGATTGCTATGACTTTGCCCCATTGCCCGATAATCGGCTGGCGCTGGCCGTCGGCGACGCTTCCGGTAAGGGCCTGGCTGCGGCGCTAATGATAGCAAGTGTCCAGTCATCACTCCGTACGGCAGTCTTATTCACCGGAAACGACGTGCCCGCTGTGCTCGGAGTGGTAAATCGCCAGATGTATGCATCCTCGCTCGCGGGCCGATATGCCACATTGTTCTATGGCGTTTTTGACGGAACAACCCGCACCCTGCAATACGTTAACGCAGGGCACAATCCCCCGATGGTCATTCGCCGGAAACGCTGGATCACCTGGCTTGAAACCGGCGGTGTACCGGTTGGAATGTTTCCGGATTCGACCTA
>CAZDYZ010000212.1:0-2387 GCA_964509525.1 uncultured Acidobacteriaceae bacterium | reverse complement strand
GAACCGCGTCCGTGGCAGGGGTTTTTTCGCCCTGCAACGCGTTCATTCTCCCCATTAGCCAGCCCCTGGCAGAAGTCCCGGTGTTCTCCGGGTTCGTGTTTCGCGGCGTTGTGTTTGTGCTGGCTATCGGGGTCTGGGCAGGCTACCTTGGCTGGTACAGCGCGCGATATCGCCCGGTCGGAGGCTCTCCAGAGACGGAGAGCGCGGCGCATCCCGAACCAGTGGTCGGCCACTGGAGGGGGCGAGATGTCTGGGTGGTCGTAGTCCTCAACGTGGGGATGCTCTGCCTTGTACTCGGAGGCGTCTTCCTGGGATGGGGCCTGCGCCATTACGGGGCCGTCTTCATCGTAATCGGGATTGTCTCCGGAGTGGTGGGAGGGCTGGGCCCGCGCGGCACAGCCGAGCAATTCGCGGAGGGCTTCCGGCGAATGGCCCTGCCCGTCTCGCTGATTGGTTTCGCGCGTGCCATTTCCGTGGTGCTCTCCCACGGAATCGTGCTGGACACCATTGCCAATGCACTCTTCAGCCCGCTCCGGCATTTCTCGCTGGGCCTCGCCGGGATCATGATGTTCCTTGCGGAGTCGGTGCTCGCTTTCCCCATGCCCAGCGACTCCGGCAGAGCGCTGATGAGTATGCCGGTAATGGTTCCCCTGGCTGACCTGTTAGGGCTGTCCCGACAGATGGTAGTGAACGCCAACCAATACAGCGCACTTGTGTCGGACCTCATTACACCTACGACTGGTGCGCTGCTTGCCATGCTGGCGATTGCCAAGGTTTCTTACGGCCGGTGGCTTCGGTTCATCGCTCTGCCATTCTTGCTTCTGTCGGCGCTCGCTGCGGTCGCGATGGTCGTTGGGGTCAAGTTGGGCGTGCAGTGATCTGTTTCCCTCGGCTTTTCGGAGTGCTTCGGAGCTGGTGCAATGAGCTGCGCTTTGAATTGTGGATTGGACTATCGTCTTGGCATTGAACCGTTGTCCGCGCCCTGCAAAACACACGGCAATGGAGTAGCTCCTGGCGTCAGCGTTGGTTGAAGGGAAATCGGTTTCAGGCTCGTATGAACTGGAGGTGCAGAAGGCCGTTCTCTTGCTACTTTAGCTCACCTTCCATCACCACCATGCGAGGTTTTCCGTTCTTCGAATCTTCCCAGCGAAGTTGGATGGGTGTATCCAGAAACAATGCGAACTTAGAATCAACAGCTCCTCCGCTCCGGCGTCAAGTGGCGCCGAAATGACGCGCACCTACGGCCGCCGTGGTAGATCCCTGTTAAGGAGCTGGCAGGATGACGCCGACCAGCATAACGTATTCCCCTATCCAATGATGAGCACGATCAGCATTTAGGGGCTCCAAATGGCCTCCACCAGGTTTGGCGACCGTCAAGCGAACATCGCAGCCACCGGTACGCTGCTGTGTTCTCGCCCAATGACAACTATGCCGGAATCTGTCACGTGCCATCCACGTGCAGTGTCTGCTTCGAGATCATAACCGACCGTAGCTTCCTCTGGGATACGGACATTCTTGTCCAGGATTGCTCGGCGCAACTTGGCGTGGCGCCCGACGTCGCAGTTGTCCATGATGACGCAGCCTTCGAGTAGCGCTCCGGTGTGCACGTGGACACCTCGTCCGAGAACGGACTTGCGCACTACACCCCCGGACACAATGCATCCACCGGATACGATGCTGTCGATGGCGACGCCGCGGCGGTTGTCTTCATCGAAGACGAACTTCGCGGGTGGATCGGGGTAGCTTGTGCTGCGCACCGGCCACTCGCGATTGTAGAGATTGAGGTCGGGCTTGACATGGTTCAAGTCCATGTTGGCTTCGTAGAAGGCCTCGATGGTACCCACATCGCGCCAGTAGGGCATAGAATCTTCAGCCTCGCCGGGGATACGGTTGGTCTCGAAGTTGTAAGCGTAGATGGGAGCGTTACCAGCGAGTTTTGGCAGGATGTTCATACCGAAATCGTGATGACTGGCACGGTCACTCGCGTCGGACCTAAGCAATTCCAAAAGGGCGCGGGTGGAGAAGATGTAGTTGCCCATGGAGGCGAACACGCTGCCGTCGTCGCCCGGCATGGTGGGCGCCGTGGGGTTCTTCTCGTGGAACGCCAGGATGCGGCCCTGCTCGTTGACTTCGATGACGCCGAATTCGGAAGCATGCCGCTTATGGACGGGGATGGCGGCCACGGTGACTTCCGCGTCCTTTTCCAGATGGAAGTTGAGCATATTGTTCAGGTTCATGCGGTAGATGTGGTCGGCGCCGAAGATTGCCACTACGTCCGGATTGGCCTGCTCGACCAGGTTGATGTTCTGGTAGATGGCATCCGCGGTTCCTTGGTACCAGGTTTCACCGGGGGAGCGCATCTGCGCGGGCACCGGAATAATGAACTG
>CAZDYZ010000211.1:0-2449 GCA_964509525.1 uncultured Acidobacteriaceae bacterium | reverse complement strand
TGCGCCGGTTTTGCCGAGTACTTTGACCTCGATGTCACCCTGGTTCGCGTGGTATGGCTAATCGTTGTCCTGTTCGGAGGCGGTGGCTTGCTGGCCTACATCATTGCCTGGATTGTCATGCCGGAAGAGCCGGAGTACGTTCCGGCCGCGCCGCCCGCCACTACACCGCAGCCCTATCAGGGCCCGTAAATGGCGGTAGCCGGTTATCTGCCCAAAGCTCACATTTGTTGTCCACGCAGGTGAGATTTGATGCGAGCATCCGGCGTTCGCCAGCAGAAGCCCGGAAGGCTTGCTGCGACTGGCAAGTGGCTGCAGTTGACTGCCTGATGGCCTAATCACAGGGACAACCACATAGCTGCAACTACCCGTTCTCGCCATGGCCCTGAGAATGTTGCGCCGCCAATCGGCCTTCGTCCCGTGGCTACCGGGGATCGGGTTGCAGCGGCATTCGTGGGTATCAGATTGAAATGTCCGCCGTCCTCGATAACACTCGCGTGAATTGTCGTCTCGAGAGTGTCTGCTGGGTCGGCAGTAGGGTGGTCATCGTGTCCCGTCCCCGGCCGAGCCGAACCCCACAACCTATTGTTCCACTGTCGTTATGCTGAGCGGAAATGGCAAAATTCCCAGTGAGGACCCGAACCATGGCCAGCGTCCGCAGCAATGACGCGCGATTGTTCTACGAAGTTACGGGCAACGGACCCAGCGTGGTGCTCCTGCACCCGTTCCCGCTGAACCACAGCTTTTGGGCCGCGATTGTGGGGCAACTCAGCGGACGTTACCGTCTTATCATCCCCGATCTACGCGCGCATGGAGAATCCGAATTGGGAGACGGTCCCGCGACCATGCGGAAGCTTGCCGATGACTTGGCGCGGATCTGCCACGAGGAGAAGATCGGCAAGGCAATATTCGTCGGCGTCTCCATCGGGGGATATCTTCTGTTCGAGTTCTGGCGGCGCTGTCGCGAGCAGGTTGCGGCTCTGGTTCTGGCCAACACCCGGGCCGGCGCCGAGACACCCGAAAGCAAAGCAGCGCGGCTCGAGGCCGCAGACCGGGTGCTGCACGAAGGCACGGCCGGATTTATCGAAGAGATGTTGTCCAAACTCTTGTCGCAGACGACACACAGCAATCGTCCCGATATCGTGGACGCTGCACGCAAGATGATGGACATGATGTCACCTCAGGATATTGCCGGAGTTCAGCGAGGAATAGCAGAGCGTCCAGATTCCATCCCAACCCTGGCGACCATCAACATACCCACGCTGATTCTGGCAGGCGAAGAGGACAGTGTGCCGCGCGGCGAGTTCGAACTGATGCAGCGGTGCATTGCTGGCAGCGAGTTGAGGGTGATCCCACGCACCGGACATTACGCGGCTCTGGAGAGGCCTGACGAATTCGGAGCGATACTGAGAGAATTTTTCAACCACCTGCCGCGGTTCTGATTTGAGAACTTCCAACGGTCCCTGTGACAGATGTCACCAGTCTGGCTCCAGCCTTTGGATAGAATGGACGCGTTATGTTTGACGCATTTCTTATACCTGAAAAGACAATTCTCGCCTCCAAGGGCGACAGTGAACCGCTTGATTTGAGCACAGCTGTCAGCTCTGTTTTCCTGGTGACGCTTTCGATTACCGAGGTGATTGAACAAGAGTCGATCGAAGTTAGCCTTTTCACGTCGGTTGACGGCACAAATTGGGCCGCGAAGGCTGCAGCGTCGTTCCCGCAAAAGTTCTACATTGGCCAATATCCGCTGCTGCTGGACATCTCGACCGCAGCAGGCGCGAAATTTCTCCGGGCGCACTGGGAAGTCAATCGCTGGGGACGCGGCGTGACAACTCCCAGATTTGAGGTAGGGTTGCGCATCCGCGAAGTCACGCGCGAGGCGTTGCTGGAAGCGCAAGCGGAAGCGCAGAGCCGCCGTTGAAACTGCTGACTCGGAAGAAGCAATGCCCGAACCTACCTCTATCGTCATTCGGCCGGCGCGTAATGTGCTGGGAAGCCTGCGCGTACCAGGGGACAAGTCGATCTCGCACCGCTATGCGATGCTGGCAGCTTTGGCCAGTGGACGCTCGTGTTTCCAAAACTTTGCCCCAGGTGCTGATTGCCGCAGCACTCTCGGGTGCGTTGGTGCGCTGGGTTGCACCGTTCAGCAAGATGCGCAAGGAACAGTCACTATCGACGGGCTTGGTTCGCAATTACGAACTCCCAGCGGGCCGCTCGATTGCGGTAACTCCGGTTCGACGATGCGCATGCTCGCCGGCATTGTCGCAGGGCAGCCGTTCACCAGCGAAATGATCGGCGACGAGTCGCTGTCGCGGCGGCCGATGGAGCGGGTGATCAAGCCCCTTACAGCGATGGGCGCCACGATCGGGTCACGCGAAGGCAAGCCCCCGCTGCATATCACTGGTTGCGCTCTGAAGGCGATCGACTACAAAATGCCGGTGGCGAGCGC
>CAZDYZ010000210.1:0-10431 GCA_964509525.1 uncultured Acidobacteriaceae bacterium | reverse complement strand
TCCGGACGATGGTGTTCTTGTCTCCAGGCGGAGTCGTCCCAGGTATTGCAGCCGGTACATTCATGAACAGTCCCGGCTCGATATGCAGCGCCTGGCCCGCGGTCGTGGAGTACCCGTGCGGGTGTACCTTCGGGGACGGCGCCGGATCGGCGTCACTGGTTCGCTGCAGGTAATGCAGGCCGTACAAGCTGAGATCGGGCTGTGGGTTCAATCCCCGGTTCGGGACCACCCCGGGGATGACCTGAAAATTAAAGCTGTCGTTCGTCAGGTTGAGCTCGAGGAAGCGCTTGGTCTGGTTGGGGGGATTCGTCAGTGGCCGCGATTTTGGATTGTCCGGCCGCCAGATCGCATTGAAGCCGGGCCCGCTCCAGTTGCCCGCCAAGAACGCAAGCGGACCTAAGTGCAATGCTGTTGTCCCTGGTCCTTGCTGGAACCGGGGCGGTACGTACGGGCCCGTGAATTTGAACGGGGAGGCTGTAGGTGAAGTTTTGTCGCTCATGTTGCTCCTCTTTCAGTGAAACTCCGTTTTAGCTCCCAACGACCCTGCACTTTTAAGACCCAAAGTAGTTGAGCACAAAGTTTTTCTTTGGCCGGGCGCAGAGTGCCACTGGGTCTCATCTGTCCCAACACAACTCCTGAAACTGCTGAGCGTGTATTTCCCATATGACGTTGTCATCGCCAACTATGCTTGAGAACATGGCCGCGCGGGTTTGTCGGCGCCATCCGCGCTATAGCAGACCCGGTACTGCGCCTTGTACAGAGCAACTCCATCTTCCGCCCAGGATAGGTTTGGAATCAGAATGTACAGCGCCAGAGCTATAGCCAGAATCAGCACTGCTACTTTCGTTCTCTTCACGATTCCTTCTTCCTTTCAGCCGACCTATGGCGGGGCTCTTAAATTGCGGCGAAACTCCGGCGGCTTCACTTCGCTTCGATCCACTGTCGCCGACAGCTTGCGTGACGGAATTACATTGGGCAAGTACCGTGCCAAAGCCTAACCGAGCTGCTTCCGCACCCCATTCCGCTGCATTTGCAAAAGCTTAAGTGCGGCCCTCTTTAACGACAGCCTTGGCAGATCGCGCGACCCTATCCGAACGGATACCGGTCACTATCCTCTTGGTTACTCCCGGTGACCGACCGGTGGATAGCTCGGCTGGCTGCGGCACAGTTTTCCAGTTGAGGCCGCCAGCGACGGCCTGCAAAACCGCGCTCTGCTCCTGGACAGAAACCGTGCTTTACAGCTTTACGGGGCCTCCTGATAATGGGGCAAATCCAGGTTTTGGGGTCCTCTTCGACGAGGCAGGTAACATCTATGGCTCAACCCAGGTTGGGGGCGCTGACAAGGTCGGCGTTGACGTGGAGCTTTCGCCCTCAGGGAGCGGCTACGTTGAGAGCGTTCTGTACTCCTTCGCAGGCAGCCCTGACGGCGCGAATCAGTCAACGGGCTGATCTTCGACGACGCCGGCAGCCTCTACTCGACTACGTTGAACGGCAAAAAATCTTTACACGGCGCAGTTTTCCAGTTGACACCAGGGATGCCTTGGAAAGAGGGCCTTCTCTACAGCTTTACGGTGAGACGGACGGATCCAGTCCTTACGCCCGGCCTGGTTTTCGACCAGTCCGGTAATCTGTACGGCGCTACCAGTAATGCGGCTCGGGTGGCGGCGGTGCGGTTTTCGAGTTGTCACCCTCGGGTGGCGGTTGACGCTTCAGACGCTCCACAGCTCTACGGGAGGGTTCCAATTTGGGCCGTCGAACATGAACATGGACGCCTGCCGTAATCTCTATGGCATCACGTTCTGCGATGGCGCTAATGGGTACGGCAACGTCCGGGAGATGAGCCCTTCCAGCAGCGGCTGGATGTACAAGGACCTTTACGACTTCACCGGTGGCAGCGATGGGGCAGGCTCGGTCGGCATCGTGACAATTGACGCGGATGGTAATCTCTACGGCACCACAAACCACGGGGGCTCAAGCCCCGGCTCAAACGGACTTGGTGTCGTCTGGGAGATCACGCCGTAGGACAATCCGGATCAATGATCGAGATCAGCGCGGAAGGCGGCACTTCCACGATTGCAGCCCCATGTGCTGACCTTGCAAGAGGCTGCTCATATTGAGGGTCAAATCAGTCGGAAGCAAGGTCCCCAGCAAATTGAAAACTCAGGAGCGGGCGGATCGCCCGCTCTAGGTTCACCATCCTCGCCGCACTCGGAGTGAAGGGTCGGCTACTTGGAAGCTGCGCCGAAAGTATTCCCTTTCGACGCAGACAGACATCAACACGCGAAATCGCGTGGCGAGCTACAGTTAGCTATATTGTCGTGTCTTCGAGATTGACAGGGGGACCTCCACCCTCACTATGGGTGATAGGAAAGCAAAAAATCTCGTGTCAGTTCTGGTGTCAGTTCGTTTTGGAGTTTCGTGCGCTGTCGTGCGCTCCGGTGCTCTGTGACAGCGCATAATCCGTTGATTCTGTTAGACGGTGCTTCTCGCTGCGCGTCGGTGCACACCGATCGTTCGGATTAAGAGTCAGTTGCTCTGCCAGTTGAGCTACGCGCCCGCGACCTATGAATAATTTACCATAGCGAATTGACGATCCATTGCCGCGGTCGTGCCCCACTCCGTAGCAAGTTGAAAACTTGACATTCATCGAACGTGAGCCGTCAAAGATGACAAACAGAGATGGCCGAGTTAATCCTCTCCGTAGCACCCTTCCCAACAAACACCGGCCGATGAGACCGAGAACTCAGGCCTGCGTGCAGTTCGGAGATGCTCACCATCAGTGCTGCTTTAGGCCGCTTGGCGGATCGGCCGATTATCGATTTGTCCGGGCGTCGTAATGGCCTGCCTCGTACCCACTGACCGCAGGCGCACGGCGATGGTGAGATGTGTCATCAGGTAAAGCGGTACGAGCAGTGTCGGGACCCCCACCCATGGAAGTGTCCCCATCACCTCGGTGCCAGGAGAATTAAAGAAGATACGAAATGGTGTTCCCGGTGCCGACAGCGCTCCTAGCACGATGGCCACAATCAGATCGAGCGCACCAAAGGCATTCCAGACACGTAGCAGCCGCCGGGGCAGCTTTCCTCTCCACGCTGCCAGCACTGCAAGAGGAATCGCGGCGAAGCCGGTAATCATGTCTCCCCAGCCTGCGGACGTTGCAAAGGGTATTGCCAGCCGGCCTCGATCGTGCAGCATCAGAAAGAAAACTCCTCCAATCCGAAAAACATTGATGCCGACGAGTGCCGACAGCGGTATCGAGAGAAGAGCGCTGCGGAATTCGGGCCAGACAACCCAGGCGACAAGACCGCCGATCATCAAAGCCAGGAATGCGATCACCGGAGCAGGGAACGGACCTGTTACTCCAGGCGCGAATCCACCCATGGCGGCGGTGGCAAAGATTATCGAGATCCAGGCCGCAGCGATTACGAAGGCAGCGAATCTGGCGGCAGACCGAACTGGCGCCAGCCCAATCAAGATAGATACATCTGCCGTGCAGATGACCCCCAATAATAGAGCGCCGACCACGTCCAACATACGATCCTTAGATGTTTGTCCTTCACGATGGTTGCGCCCCAAATCTGTGAGGTCTGGTCATATCTTCCCCACCAACACCCACAACGGCGGGGAGCTAATGCATTGATTCTGCTGGGATTAGATGGTTGACCAGTGGCCCCGTGCCCCTGCTAGTCGTGAAACCTAGCAAGTCGACTGGGCTGACCTACTAAATAATTAAGGATGGGGCGATGAGCAGGGATACCTATTGGTTGAAACTGCCTGTTCGATCTTGGTGATGGGATCCAAGAGCCAGACTGCAAGGGAAACACTTGCAAAGCAATTTCAAGCTTTGAACCTGAGGCTCTTGAACACAGAGGGTCAGAGGTCTAAGCTTTGGGCAAGTGTCGGGGTGGGGACGGCACAGGGTTTTTACCGTTTCCCCTGTCTTGGGTTCGGCTGAAGATGAACGGTGACAGGCCGGGCCACTTCTCACTCCGTCACGATTTTTCTCATTCGTTGCCATTGGCGTCGTCCTGTCTTTCACAACCGATACGAGGTTTTTCCCTGGTTGGTCCTTCAAAATTTTCGGGGGAAGCTCTCTCCTGAGCGATTGCGAATGAGGGAATGCCAGCTCGCATTCCGTCTCGGACCAGGATCAAAGCCGAGTCACAGGCGGTCCCGCAGCGGTGCTGAAGAATTGGCTGTCCTTGGCAGCCTGTGGGAAGCGAGCTTCATAGCCGGCTTTCCATGCTTTGCTGAATGCATCAGCGTCAGGGCGCGAAGCCAGAGCCCATACGCTGCCTCCAAACCCGGCGCCGAATGCTGAGGCAGCATGTGCCCCGAGCGACCGAGCCATCCCCGCCAGCGCGATGGTCTCTGGAACCTGATTACCCAAGAGCTCTTGCGCGGCCAGCTGCGATTTTTCCACCAGTTTGCCGAAGGCAACCAGGTCCGCAACTCGCAATGCGTCTACCGCTTTCGGGATGATGGTTTCTGATTCCAGGTAAAACTGCTCGAAGCGATGCAGCAGACATGTTGAGTCGAAATCTCCGGCCTGAGAATCGCGCAGGATTGAACGAATTCGCTGGGGTGCATCTGCGGAGGAAGTCGTAGCGGCGCCGAGAGTCTTGCTGTCGACTCCGGTGTTCGATCTCCAGGCTGAGAGAATTGCCTGTATTGACCGCGATGCACGATTGTACTGCTCGCGCGTTGCTCCGGTCTTGTCCGCGCGCACCCCGCTGACTCCAATGACAAACGTGCAGTCAGCGGGCAGCTCCACGTCGCGCTCGAACTTCACTGGGACAAAGCCGTACAACACGAGGCGTCCCGGGCGAGCGCAGAAGATCGCAGTGTGATCTTCGCTGCCACCAAATGTACCGACTCCGCTGTCACCGGCCAGTGATCCGAAGCTTTGGCCGTTTTCGATGCAGCCCAGGT
This sequence comes from uncultured Acidobacteriaceae bacterium, assembly GCA_964509525.1. Classification (GTDB taxonomy): domain Bacteria; phylum Acidobacteriota; class Terriglobia; order Terriglobales; family Acidobacteriaceae; genus Bog-257. The sequence continues at coordinate 5,499 of CAZDYZ010000210.1, read as the reverse complement.
AAGCTGCCAAGTCCTCCTTGCTTTGAATGTTCGCAAGATATTGTTGGTGTTGAGAGACATGATTCACCGCGCCCAGCACCGTGAAAACCGCGACCACGAGAGCGCTGGAACTGCTCATCCCGGCCGCACGCGGAAGATCGCTGGCAAACCCAATTTCGGCTCCAGACAACTTGCCCTTGAAGTTAAGGGCCATGCGGCGCGCCACGGTTTTCGGGAAGACGGTCCAGCCTTCTGATGGAATCATGAGGTTCACGGCGAATTCAAAGCTGGTGCTTTGACCGGAAACGGCATCCGTAATACGAATCAGGGAATCCGACCTGGGCATGGCTACAACACACAAGCCACGCTCGGCAGCACAAAGTAAGCTGCGTCCTCCGGCATAATCTGTATGTTTGCCAAGTACCTCGATGCGACCTGGTATGTGCCAGCGGAGGAGTTTAGCGTTCGCGCTTGGTGCTAGCGCTCGCTCAGCAGCCGAAAACAGAGCTGTCTTGCGCCGGGCCTCGAAGGGGCTCATGCCGCAATGGACTAGCGATTCAGCAATCCCAATGCTCACATCGATACCCGGACCTTCTTGAGTCGCTCTACTACCACCGGAATGTCGGAGCGTTGCGAAAGATCCAGTACGCCTGCGCGGCAGCGCACCACTTTCAGCTTCATTCCTTCCTGGATCGCTCTCCCCGCTGCGATCGGCAATTCGTACTCTCCTCTGGGAGAGATGGGAACTTTTCGGCATGCATCGAAGATCTCGGTTGAAAACCGCCAGATGTTCATGCTGATCAGCGCCTGACCATGTAGTTGTGCGATTGTCATATTGTCGGGCTTCTCCAGCAACTCTCGGAGAAAACCCTCTTCGCTCACAACGCCATAGGCAAATGCCTTGATTCGTTCGCGAGGAATGTTGCTGCCCTCGATCAGTGATTCTTCTTCAAATAAAACAGTTCCCGGCTGTCCGAGATCTCTTAATGCCTCTAGCACCTCGATCGGGTAGTAATTGTCGCCGTTCATGACCGCGAATTCGTCGCGACAAACGAACTCTTCCGCTGCCAGTAACGCATCGGCGGTTCCCCGCGGTTCCGCCTGAATCGCGAAGTCTATGCTGATGCGTGGCTTGGTATGCTCGCGCGCACAATAGTCGCGAATAGCACCATGCTCTGGGCCTACCACGAGGCAGGAATGGGTGAATCCGGCATCGGCCAGGCCGCTCAGCACATAGTCGAGAAATGGACGTCCAACGGGGATCATCGCTTTCATCCCCAAGTCGGCCATGGCTGACTGTCCAGCTTCGAGACGCACACTGTCGTCCCCACGACGCATGCGTCGTCCCAAACCGCGGGCCAGGACCACTACTTTGCCAAGCGCCCTACCTGTCGCCATCGTAGTTTCGAGTCTAAGGCACTGCCGAAAATCCTATATCTTGCCTGGTTTGGGTGGATTACAATCTCCGCCACGCATGAACTACTGGTATTACTTCTGGATCGCAAACTTCATCCTCGCGGGCTCGGCTTTTGCTGTCATTACGGTAATCGTGCTCCTTCGTGGACTGGGCGATCTCCGCCACATGCTGGCCAACCTGCGAGCCGAGGTACAACGCCCGGAATGATCGTCACCCACTTTTCCACCCTGGACTGGTTGGTGGTTGTTGCCTACCTCGGCCTCACACTCGCGGCCGGACTGTATGGCCGCAAGTTTATCGGAGGAATTTCCGACTTTCTCGTGGCTGGACGGGAGCTCGGTACGTTCATCGGCATCGCTACTCTGGCAGCAACGGAGATTGGCACGGTTACGTTCATGTACTACGCCGAGTTGGGCTACAAGACCGGTTACGCGTCCTTCGTGAACGGTCTGATTGCAGGGTTGGTGATGATCTTCATTGGGCGGACTGGTTTCATCGTCCGGCGCCTGCGTGCTATGCGCCTGATGACGGTTCCTGAGTTTTTCGAGGTTAAGTTCAGCCGCAGGCTTCGCGTATTTACAGGAATCTTGGTGGCCACCGGCGGGGTCCTCAACATGGGTGTATTCCTTAAAGTGGAAGGCACTTTCCTGGCTATCATCTCCGGTATTTCGTTGCACCACGTTAAGGCCGTGATGACCTGTATCCTCCTGCTCGAACTCGTCTATACCGTGCTGGGAGGCATGGTATCGGTGGTTATCACCGATTTCATCCAATACGTGGCCCTCAGTATCGGAACTATTCTGGTAACGATCTGGTCAGTGCAAGCGGCCACCCTGTCCCGCATGTATGAGTCAGTGCGACAGGCGATGGGGCCAGGAGGCTTCAGTCCCGTAGTAAATCCCAATTACGGGGTAGCCTACATACTATTCCAGTTGCTGATCTGGCTTGCGGTGCATACCTGCTGGCAGACCACTGCCATGCGCACCTTCTCGACCCGCAGCCCGGAAATCAGCAAGAGAGTTTTTTCCTGGACAGGCTTCATTTATCTCGGCCGAGGCATGATGCCGATGATATGGGGCATCGCGGCTCTCGCACTGCTCGGTCCCAACCAGAACTCCATTGAAGCAATGCCGCGGATGCTAGCCAGAATTCTTCCTTCCGGCGTGTTGGGTCTGGTCGTAGCCGGGATGCTGGCTGCAACCATGTCGGTCAACAGTTCCTATCTGCTGGGATGGAGTTCGATCATTGCCCAGGACATCATTCTTCCCCTGCGTCGCCGGCCGCTAAACTCACGCCAACAGGTGGTGCTGAATCGTGCCGCAAACTTGTTTGTCAGTGCGTTCGTAATGGTTTGGGGACTGTGGTACGTCCTGCCAGGACCAACGTACTTCTATCTCAACATGACGGCTTCGATCTATCTTTCAGGAACGTTGGTTTCTGTGATCGCCGGGCTCTTCTGGAAACGTGCCAATACGCTCGGCGGCTACATGGCGATGAGCGGTGGCGCCATTGCGACAATTGCGTTTTTTGTCTTCAAGACTCCTGCCAGCTATGCCGGCTTGGGCGCTTTTGTGCTGGCTGGAATTGGAATGGTCCTTGGTTCGTTTCTCGGAAAAGCAACACAAAGTTCAGCTGCGCTGTCTGGGGGGTCTCCGGCGCCTTCCTGAATTGGGTTTTACTCGTGGAAAGCTTTCGCAGCACGGGACTCTCTGGCGCTTGTCCCGCTTGGCTTTGCTAACAGGAGTGCTTCCAAATCTATTTCCACCGATGATCGGGGCAGGCTGACAACTAAGTCGTGGGATTCCAGCTGACAGAAGTTTTCGGATCGCGCCTTCACCATCTGCGCATCCTTCTGGTGGCTCGCTCAATACCTTGACTCCGTAAGTTCAAGTTATCTTGCGCTAGTATTAGCAAATTTTAGGCACGTGCTAAAAATTCTTATGTTACTCGACTGCGCCAGTTCTGATTCTGTACAATTCCGCAATTGCTTATGACCTCGGCCGCTTTAATTCTCACACGGCAGGCTGGTTCTCCGCGTCTACGGGGCAACAGTGTAGCTGTATGGCTTCGAATTCGACTGCTTACGGTCCTCATCGGGATCGTAAGCCTGAGCGGAGGCAGCTCGGGGTAAGGCAAACAGAAAACAGCGGTTTCTGAAAAGCCACTTACCCCATCGAGGGAAAGTGGCTTTTTAGCTTCTCGCGCCATTTCGCCCAGCAAATGCCGCACTCGAGTGGGCTGGGTATGGGAGCTTATGAAGACAGATCGTTGTAAAGCACGAAGCCGGTGCATCACCGAAGGGCCCAGCCGCGCTCCTGCGCGTGCCATGTTTAAAGCCATTGGTTTTAATGACGACGATCTTAGCAAGCCGATCATCGGTGTCGCCAATACCTGGACAGAAGTTGGGCCATGCAACTATCACCTTCGTGAGCTTGCCGCCGCCGTAAAAGAGGGCGTGCGCCGGGCTGGTGGTACCCCAATGGAGTTCAACACCATTGCGGTTTCCGACGGAATCACCATGGGCTCGGAAGGTATGCGAGCTTCGCTGGTGAGTCGTGAAGTGATTGCCGACTCGATAGAGCTGGTAGTACGCGGGCACATGTTCGACGGTGTGATTGCGTTATCCAGCTGCGACAAGACAATTCCCGGCACCGTGATGGCCCTGGCACGCCTCGATATTCCTTCCCTCATGCTCTACGGCGGTTCGATTGCTCCCGGGCATTACAAGGATCGCGATGTCAGCATCCAGGACGTGTTTGAAGCGGTAGGCAAGCATGCGCAGGGCCAGATGGACGACGCAGAGCTCCGCGCCCTGGAGGGCAGCGCCTGTCCCGGGCCGGGTGCGTGTGGTGGACAGTTCACCGCGAACACCATGTCGACTGCGTGTGAGTTCCTCGGGATCTCGCCTATGGGCAGCAACGCAGTGCCCGCCATGTCCCCCCTGAAACTGGAAGTCGCGAAGAAAGCTGGGCACTTGGTCATGGAACTGCTTCGACGCGACATTCGGCCTTGCCAGATCATCAGCAACGCCGCTCTGCGAAATGCAATGACTTGTGTTGCAGCCTCAGGCGGTTCCACCAATGCGGTTCTGCATCTACCGGCGATCGCGAACGAACTTGGGTTGCAGCTCTCACTGGATGAGGTGGATCGCATCTGTTCACAAACGCCTCTGCTCTGTGACTTGAAGCCGGCTGGCCGTTTCATGGCGGCGGATTACTTTCGGGCCGGGGGCAGCAAGCTGCTGGGCCGGTATCTGGCCGAGGCAGGGCTTCTGCAGGAAGAATGCATCACGGTAAGCGGCAAGACGATTGGCGAGGAAGTCCGAGAAGCTTCCGAAACTCCAGGGCAGGAAGTGATTCGTCCGCTGGAAAGTGCTTTGAGCCCGAGCGGCGGGCTTGCGATCTTGCGTGGCAGCCTCGCGCCGGAAGGTTGCGTGGTCAAACTTTTTGGCCACAATCGCCGCCAACATCGTGGACCGGCGCGCGTATTCGAGAGCGAAGAGCAGGCCTTTGAGGCGGTGCAGGGTTCTCGGATTCGACCCGGGGATGTAATCGTCATTCGCAATGAAGGCCCACGCGGCGGCCCTGGCATGCGCGAGATGCTCGCCGTGACGGCGGCTCTGGCCGCAACGCCGCTGAGCGCCTCGGTGGCGTTGCTTACCGATGGCCGCTTCTCCGGCGCAACTCACGGATTCATGATCGCGCATATCGCCCCCGAAGCCGCCGTTGGTGGGCCAATCGCTGCCGTGCACGAGAGCGACACCATCGTGATCGACGTAGCCAATCGGAGGTTAGAGCTCGACATCCCCGAGGGCGAACTGGAACGGCGCCTCGCGCTATGGTCGCCGCCTGAGCCCCGCTATCTCTCGGGAGTCTTCGCGAAGTATGTGAACACTGTTTCTTCCGCGAGCTTCGGGGCCCTCACCAACTCAGTACCGGCCAGCGAGCACGCCGAGCTGCAGAGCGTGGGCTTGCAAACTGCATCACCTGCATCCAGTAGGGCATTCGGAGGACGGGTAACATGCGATTGACCGGGGCGGAGATCGTCTGGAAGTGTCTGGAGCGCGAAGGCGTGAGCACCGTCTTCGGCTATCCCGGCGGAGC
>CAZDYZ010000209.1:0-7082 GCA_964509525.1 uncultured Acidobacteriaceae bacterium | reverse complement strand
CTGATGTTCTGATCGGCCGATTAGAAGTTGTAGTAGTTGCAGCACTGGGGAGTCTGGAAAGGCTCCCCGTTTTTGTTGGTTCTGCTCACCCTGTTGTTTCGATTACCGGAGATTCTTGCGGGAGCGGGTGTCTGCCGCGTGAACTGAATGACTTCGGGCTTTACGAATTTCTTATACCTTTTCCACGACTTTCTAATACGTCCGGCGGCAAACTTATAGTCGAGAGACACCAGGACTGATGTGTGTGCGGCTATCGTCTGGCTTCCTCTCTCTAGAAGCTACGCGACCGGAGTTCGACGATGCTGTTCCAGAACATTCGTGCCAAGAACCCCACTGCGGTTTTAGTGGGAACGGGTTTCTTAATTAGCGTGGTTGTCGTACTACCGGCAGCCCTTATAGCCCAGAATGCGGAACCGTGGTCGGTCCCGGCAGATGCCATAAAGGTAAAAAATCCTGTACCTATGACGGGAGAAGGGCTAACAGCGATTGCCCCCCTGTATGAACAGGATTGTGCCCGATGTCACGGCGTCACTGGTGCTGGCACCGGCCCGGCTGCATCATCGCTGCCCAAAGAGCCAGCAAAGTTCACCGATACCAAGATGCTAAAGAACACAACCGACGGTGCACTGTTTTGGATGATAACCACAGGACGCGACACGATGCCGTCATATGCACAGCTATCGGTTTTGCAGCGCTGGCAACTGGTGAACTACCTACGTGACCTCGCTCGCCGTTCGCAATACCGATGGCTCGGGGTGAAGCACGCGCGGTGATGAGAACTTCATACTGTGCGCGTAGACCTGAACCCATGACCAGCAGAGCGGCTAGCGTTGCAGGATGGCGCCCTGTCTGCTATGGCTGCTGATCGCCGTAGCGACGGCTTTGCTTCACTGTTTGGTTCTGATGAGCCGGCAATTTGAACCCGACGCTGGTTGTACTCAAACGCCAGGCCGCAAAACCGGTGGGCAAGCAACCTGAGCGCAAGGCCTGCTGATCATAGCGTTGAGTTCCTCACCCCGTCATGCGGGCAGCCACACCCGCCATTGGTTGCGACGGCGAGACAAGGTGGCACAGCCCTAACTTCCAGGACTGCAGCTCCCGCGTCCCACCACACTGGGTTCGGGGGGGGCACCAGGCTTTCGCGCTTCTCACCTTTTTCTTCAGGGTTTGCGCACGAGCAATTACGGTGACTTGGTTTAAACTCGGGTCCGGCCTCTGGTGGAGGAGACGCCCTTGTCCGTTGCCACTGTAACCGCGAGCCATAAGCCCCGCGCACACCTGATGCGCATCCTCGGCTTGGGCTTCGGCCTGGCTGTGGTGTTCGGCGGCACCGTCGGGGTAGGCATTTTACGACTTCCGGGAAGCGTTGCCGCTCAATTGGGCAACAGTTGGCTGATCCTCACCGTTTGGATCGCCGGTGGTGTGTATGCGGTATTGGGAGCGGTTTCGATCGCTGAACTTGCAGCCATGCTCCCGCAAGCCGGAGGCTTTTATGTATACGCAAAGCGTGCGTTCGGCAGCGCTACGGGCTTCACAGTCGGATGGGCAGACTGGCTCAGCAACTGTGCTGTTCTGGCATTCGGCTCGGTCACTGCCGCCGAATATCTTTCTGCGCTGATAGCACGACTGGGTGGCCACGAGACGGCGATTGCCCTGCTTCTTATCGCATCCTTGACGCTGGTGCACTGGATTGGGCTGCGACTTGGCAGTGTTGTTCTACAACTCAGCAGCTCGGCTACCGCTCTGACCTTGATAGTGCTGGCATGCGCTTGCTTCCTTCATCGCGGCACCACTGACTCGGCCCTTCGTCACCCACTCGCTAGTGCTCCATCCAGTGCACTTGCCATCCTCGCCGCTATGATAGTTGCCTTCCGGGCGGTAATTGTTACCTACGACGGATGGTACGAAGCCATCTATTTCGCTGAAGAGGACAAGAATCCGACCCGCAATCTACCGCGTGCCATGTTAGGCGGAGTGACCCTCATCGTCGCGCTGTATCTGTTCATGAATGTCGCCTTCCTGCGTGTGATGCCCATGGCAACACTCGCCGCATCGAAACTTCCTGCGGCTGATGCAGCACAGATCGTTTTTGCCTCCAGCTCATTGGCACCACTAAGTGGCAGGTTCGTGACACTGCTGTCATTGCTGACGTTGATCAGTCTGGTTAACTCGGTGATGCTCGGTGCACCACGCATCCTCTTCGCGATTGGGCGCGATGGGCTCTTCACGGAAAAGGTTACAGCGGTGAGCTCTACTGGTACTCCCCGCCCGGCCTTGCTTTTGTCGTCGCTGGCGGCAGCAGTTCTGATTGCCAGCGGCACCTTTGAAAACATAGTGACTGTCGCCGCATTCTTTGTGGCCTCCATCTATTGCCTCAATTACCTTGCTGTGTTCACTTTGCGTCAGCGGGAGGCGGCGACACCGCGCCCTCTGCACGCCTGGGGATATCCATGGAGCACAGGCGTTGTCCTGCTGGGCTCGTTTCTCTTCCTGATCGCGGCTGTCCATGGCGATCCCCGCGATGCGCTGCGTGCGTTTATTTTTCTTGCGATCAGCGTTCCTGTGTATCTTTGGATGAAAGGTCGGCCCGGCGCTGTCAGGTCTGCCTAAAGAGAAGAAAATTCCTCGTATAGCCGATGGCTGGGATTCCCGTTTTTCGCAGGAAATTGGAATAAGATTTCTCATTGCGAAGCGGAAGTCAGCGCGCGGTTTTCCAGCCTTAGCCAAGCACGACACCGAAAGCGCAGGATCCTAGGGCACTTTTCACCCCTTCTCGATAAATGCTCAACACTAGCGCGTGCAAGTGGCAATACCTACGTTTTTGGTTGCTTAATTGCAAGTGAGTTCTGAACTTAGCTGTGCAACCCAGGTCCAATGGCGTTTGATTGGAGGACGGATGTTAAGAACATTTGCTGTTTACAGTACTGATACGGCTCGCGCTGTTAGCGGATAAAGTCAATGTCCATTCATGTTCTTCCGTTCTATTTAGCGATGTGTAATTCCGCGGATACCTGGAGATCGCTAGGTAATGCTTTTTGTCAAGCCACTCAGCCGCAACATGGAAGAGCATGATCTCGTCTTGGGCGAGAGGCGGTCGCGCAAACCACTCACGTGATGGACACCAAGCACACGTGCGGGAGCTATGAATCCTTCGGTAGGCTCGATCACGGACCCGACATGTGTTCCTGGCTAGCCGAGAGAGCCACGTATGAGCTTTCCGCTCAAACTTGTGGAATCCCGTCCACCTCTTCGCTTCCTTCAGAAGAGCCCGGGAAGGATTTGATGCAGAGCGGGTCGCCAAAACCGATAAAAGTAATGATCTTCGAGGCCTCAGAGATGGGATGCCAGCTCCTCGCTCACGAACTCGAGCATTCCAGCTATGGAATTAAGGTAATCGGCTACTCCACCAGTGCACTCGATGTGAACGCGGACCTGGCGCGGACAGCGGATGTGGCCCTGATCAGCTCTAGCTTGCAGGATGGTCCGACAGCAGGTTTCAAGGTCCTTCGTTGTCTGCAGCCAGACGAGAACGCCGTGCGTTGCGTCATGCTACTGGATCACGACGACCCGGATTTAGCTCTGGAGGCTTTTCGTTCCGGGGCTTCCGGAATCTGTGAAAGGAACAATTCCTGCCAGACGCTTTGCAAATGTATCCATCGGGTCCATCATGGCCAGATCTGGGCGACTAACCAGCAGGTTCGTCATTTGCTCGAGGCGCTTGCCGGGGAGGGACCACGAACCAGGACGTGCGGGCCCAGGTGTCGCTCACTGCGAAGGAGGAAGAAATTTTCGCGTTAGTCATCGGAGAATAGAAATCGGGATCGTCGCTGGGCGACCGATCCTGAACGAACACCCCATCGGGAACCACCGCCTTCGGAGTTTCGAGAAGCGCGTCATTTCAATCTGCTCCGAACCTATCGCATCTTCGGTGCGCGACCAGAGTTCTCCTCCCTGCCTCTACGCCACACGTCACTGCGCCGACACAGGCGCTTGAGAAACCTGAGGCAGATTCGAGCGTTAGTAGTCAGGTACCCCCAAAGAAGTTTTTCCATCGCTAGGGGAAGACTCCCGGTAAGATGCGCCCATGGGAAGTCCTTTCGCTCTGACCCTCTGGACCAAGCTCTGCGGTTGCTACCCCTCGCTACAGAATTGGCTGCCGGAAGATCACTCGGCGCGGTTTCTTCCCGACGCGGTGAACGTGTTGGATTTGGGAGTTATTTCTGTTTCGTGCGAGGAAAGGACGGGCGCAGACGGGCAGCGCATCATCCCACAATGATGGAGGTGTTGCCTACGGCCATTGCACGGGGACTACAGTTCAGAATAGGTGCACTGCGAGACGTACGTAGCATGCCTCATGCGCCTCGTGTACGGCACTTGTTATGAAAACTGGACGGAAGGCAAAGCGCTATGCCTGATTTCATGAAAGATTGGTGAAGCGCACAGACGACTCCCGGGCACAATATGGAAATTTGCCCTTGGGCCTGTCCCGACCGACTCCTGAAGGCCAGTTTCGGACGAAATATGCGCTGATCATCTCTTCTTCTGCGCAGCTCGTTATGAAATCTGGCCACTATCTTTTTGAGCAGTCTATATCCGCAGGTGATCGGCTGTTGATGTTGCAAAGCGTTCAAGAGGCGCAGTTGGTTCTCGGAGAGAGGTTGTGCAAGGTTGATAGAGCAAGCTGAGCCAGGTACCCAGCCCCCCGCTATCCGGGTGATGATCTTCGATTCGACGAAGATGGGATGTGAGTTGCTTGCCCACGTTCTTGAAAGCTCGCCTTACCGCGTGAGGGTCGTAGGCCACTCGACAGACTCGGTTATCCCTCCCGACTCGCCGGTGCATGGTGCAGATGAGGCTTTAATCAGTGGAACCCTGGCCGCGGGCCCGGGTTCGGGGTTCAAGCTTTTACAGGAAATTCGTCAGAGCGCGTCGGCCGTCCGCTGCATTATGCTGCTGGACAACTGCGGTCGCGAGCAGGTCATCGAGGCTTTCCGCGCTGGCGCGGTGGGAGTCTGCGGACGCCATGAGTCTTTCGAACTCCTGTGCAAGAGTATCGATTGCGTGCACCATGGCCAGATCTGGGCGAATAGCGAACAACTCCGTTACGTGCTCGAGACTCTCTGGGAGGGCAGCCGCATCCGGCTCACGGATGCTCGTGGCAAGGCTCTGCTCACTGGACGCGAACAGGATATCGTCTTTCTCGTCGCCGAAGGACTCCGGAACCGCGAAATCGCCGAACAGCTTAAGCTCAGTGAGCATACGATAAGAAATTATTTGTTTCGGGTCTTCGAAAAGCTGGGTATCTCCAGTCGTTCCGAACTTATTCTCTACTCCGTGGGACAACATCGAAGGGCCGCCCCGAGATAGCCATTCCTGGATTCTGTGTTTTAAGACTATTCAAACACTATTCCGTAGCGTGACCGGTGCGGGTCTGGCCTATAGAGTCAATGCCGCTGTGGATGAATGTACCCTCAACCTGTAGTTCTTTCATCTCCCGCAAGAATGACGTTTTGCTTATTGCCAATCACCTCACGCTGCCCTACTCTTTGACACCAATTTAACTAAGCGTTCCACATAGTTGTAGCGAGATGCTTTCTTCTTGCTAGAAAGACAGAGCAGCGGCGTCCGCTACATACTTTCGACACTTAAACGTTTCTCTCTTGCGCCACTTCTTAATGAGAGACACGATTTGCGGGGCATCATTGATCCCCCTTGACTCCACAGCTGTACTGACGTGGGTTTATCACACTGTCAGCCACGATGGCGAAGCTCTGCCTTGTGGCCTGATTTTCCTGGGTAGTGAGATGGGCAGCAGATGCTCGAAACCGCTGGAGTTGCGAGTTGTCTCCTCGATGCCTTTGCGGATCGCGAATGGTATGCCGCATATACCTGTGCACAACATGAAAAAACTGTAAGCCAACAAATCTGTGCCAAGGGAATTGAGGTTCTGCTGCCGACCGCCCCGGTCGAACGCCGCCGGAAATACAGGACGGTGCAACTGGATCTGCCTCTATTTCCGGGGTATGTATTCGTTCGGATGCGCCTGGAAGAGCGCCTGAAGGTCCTCTCTGTCCCCAGTGTGGTCCGACTGGTCACCTTTAACGGGAAACCGGCCGCAGTCGATTCGTCAGAGATAGAGGCTATTCGCGCCTGTTTGGCAAGTCCCTATGGAGTTCAACCGCACCCATACGTCGCCACCGGCAGCCGAGTGCGGGTGAAGTGTGGTGCTCTTCAGGGAGTGTCAGGAGTCATTGTGCGACATGATGCCGGTTGCCGGCTGGTGATCTCGATTCAGCTCCTGCATCAGGCCCTGTCCGTGGAGATACACCCTTGGGACGTCGAGCCTGCATAAGACCGTTGGCGAGACTACGGGCCTGTGTGGAGTCTTTTCATCACGGCCAGCTCGTGTCCGCTGTACAAGGCGATAGGTAGTCTAGTTTTGCTCTTTGGATGGCACGCAACCGGAAATGCCTGCACGACGCATTTTGTAGAGCAGAGCTCGCAAGCTGATGTTCAGGTGCTGGGCCGACTTAGTGCGGTTCCAGTTTTGTTGCTGGAGCACTTGGAGGATGGCCAAGGCCTCCGCCTGCTGTACCAGTCGCTGGGTACGGACCTTCAAGGGAGAGTTTGCCTCGAGCGGCAGGTCAAGCAATGGCAACGCGGCCGATCGCATGTTCAGCCCCTCGGTGACCGATGCTGGAGTTCCCAGCAGCGAGTACCGACGGAGCACGTTTTCCAGTTCCCGGATGTTCCCCGGCCAGTGATAGGACCGCAGGCGGCGCCAAATAGCGGATGAGAGGGGCAGGACTCGAGTCTGAAAACATTTTGTGAACTTACCCAACAGGTATTCTGAGATGGAAGGTATGTCTTCAGCGCGCTGCCTTAGTTGAGGAACCGCCAGGCTGACGCCGCTGATCCTATGAAACAAGTCCTCGCGAAACCTTCCTTCCTCGACATCGTGCTCAAGGGAACGGTTAGCCGTGCAAATCATGCGAACACAAATAGAGCGCTTTTGGTGTCCGCCGAGCCGGGTAAACGTGCCGTCCTGTGCGAATTGAAGGAGCTTGGCCTGAAGGTTGAGG
>CAZDYZ010000208.1:0-3431 GCA_964509525.1 uncultured Acidobacteriaceae bacterium | reverse complement strand
ACCATCTTTGCGTTGGGCATCATGCCGTACATCACAGCGTCCATCATCCTGCAGTTGATGACTGTGGTTTACGAACCGCTGGCCAAGCTGCAAAAGGAAGGCGAATTGGGACGCAAAAAGATAACCCAATGGACGCGTTATCTCACCCTGCTGTTGAGTTCTGTGCAGTCTCTAGGCATCGCTATTACTCTGCAACGTCAGACCATGAGCGGCGGAGTAGCTTTCGTCAATAACCCGGGCATGGGTTTCATCCTAATGACGATGCTTACGCTTACTACCGGCAGTGTCTTCATTATGTGGCTGGGCGAACAGATCACCGAGCGCGGTGTCGGCAACGGGATGTCGTTACTGATCTTCGCTGGTATTGTAGTCGGCTTGCCGCGCGGGGTCATGGACCTGGTAGATAAAGCCAAGAACCAGGCGTGGGGCGCCTTCACGGTTCCCGCGCTGCTTCTCCTGACGGTGCTGATGATAGCCGTGGTTGCGTTTATTGTCTTTGTGGAACGTAGCGAGCGCCGCATTCCGGTGCAGTACGCCAAGCGGGTCGTCGGTCGCAAGATTATGGGTGGGCAGTCAACTCACCTGCCATTGCGCGTCAATTCTGGCGGCGTCATGCCGGTCATCTTCGCCTCATCGGTGCTGACTTTACCGCAGACAGCGGGAGCGTTATTCAAAGACAACCGGTATTTCGGACCCATGCTGCGTGCCCTGCAATGGGGTGAACCGCTCTACACCCTGCTCTACGCTGTGGGGATCATCTTCTTTGCGTACTTCTATGTTTCCATCGTCTTCAACCCCAACGAGGTTGCGGACAACATGCGTAAATATGGTGGCTTCATTCCCGGTATCCGGCCAGGGGCGCGGACGGCGAACTACATTAACGATATCCTTACCCGCATCACGCTCGTGGGCGCGCTCTATCTGATCCTCATCTCCTTCATCCCTGAATGGATGATCACGGGCATTCACCTCAACCACTTACCGGGAGTAATCGGCGCATTCTTCGAACGATTGCCGACGTGGGTGACCAACGGCCTGGGAGTGAACTTCTACTTTGGCGGCACGTCGTTGCTGATCGTAGTCGGCGTAGCCATGGACACGGTGAACCAGGTCGAGTCGCAATTGGTAATGCGTCATTACGAAGGATTTACCCCGCGCAGTGGACGCATCCGCGGGCGCAGGTCGACTTGGTAAAAGCAATCTTTCGCGGGCTGACCCGCCCCTGATTGCTCAGCAGTGGGCTGCAGCGGCGCGCGTACGGTACGCCGCTGCAAACATTTAACGTAGGGCTAGAGTGAGAGACTTCGGTCCGCCGCCGCGGGTCAGAAACGGCGTCGGCGGGGCTCAAGGTATTTCAGTATGGGAGCGCATACCTCTTCGGTAGTGGGCGCCAAGATGAAGGCACGTGCGGTCGGTCCAATTGTTCTGCTTGGGCCGCCGGGATCTGGCAAGGGAACGCAAGCCAAGTTGATCTCGGAAACCTTTGGCATCCCGCAGATCTCGACGGGAGACATCTTGCGGGACAACGTAGCTCGCATGACAGAGCTGGGTTTGAAGGCCAAGGGCATCATGGAGCATGGCGACCTGGTGCCCGACCAATTGGTTTGCGACATGGTCGCGGACCGACTGTTGCAAGCAGATTGCGTTCGTGGATTCATTCTGGACGGATTTCCACGTACGGTTCGACAGGCCGAGTGGATGGACGGGCATTTTGAAAAGATGCGGGCAGGCAAGGACGCGCAAAGCCAGGCAGCCTGTGGGCCGCCAGTTGTGATCCGCCTAGTAGTAGGGTATAATCAACTACTGCAACGGCTTACCGGACGTCGTTCTTGTCCCACCTGCGGGCTTATTTACAACGTCTATTACCAGCCCCCCAAAGTTCAGGGCATCTGTGATGTTGACGGCACTCCACTGGTGCAGCGCCGGGACGATACGGAAGAGGTTATTGCAGAACGTCTCAAAGCCTATGAGCAGCTCACCCTGCCTTTGGTGGACTATTATGGCGCCCGTGGCCGACTGATTGAGGTGAACGGCGATCAGCCGGTGGAAGCGGTAGCGACACAAGTGTTTAACGCAGTCGAGAATGTCAATCGTCTGTAAGTCGCACTCGGAAATCGAAAGGATGCGCCGCAGCGGACGCATTGTGCGTCAGGTGCTGGAGGCTGCGAAGGAACTAGTCGCGCCGGGCGTTTCCACGATGGATCTGGAGCGCGTGGCTGAGGAAAAGATTCGAGTGTTGGGCGCGAAGTCCGCGTTCAAAGGGTATTACGACTATCCCTGTGTGTTATGCACGTCGGTAAATGACGAGATCGTGCACGGCATCCCCTCGGAACGTCGGGTCTTGAAGGCGGGAGATATCGTTTCAATCGATTGCGGCGTGGTGTTGGACGGCTACTACGGTGATGCGGCCATTACTGTTCCTGTGGGCGACCCGATTTCACCGGAGCTACAAAAGCTGCTCAAGGTGACTCATGAGTCCCTTTTCCGGGGAATTGAGGCGGCGCGCGCGGGTAACACTGTCGGCGATGTTGGAGCCGCGGTGCAGCAACACGTGGAAGCCAACGGCTTCAGCGTAGTGCGCGAGTTTGTCGGGCACGGCATAGGGACGAAGCTGCATGAAGAACCACAGATTCCGAACTACGGAACTCCGGGGCATGGTCCAAAGTTGCGCGACGGCATGGTACTGGCCATCGAACCGATGGTGAATCTCGGCAAGCCAGGCACCAGGCTGCTGGACGATAAGTGGACTGCGGTCACCGAAGACGGCAGCTTTAGTGCCCATTTCGAGCATTGCATCGCGGTGACCAAGAATGGCCCAATGATTCTGACAGAATAATAAGGGGCGAGGGCCCTCGTGGGGCGAAGGATCTTAGCCGAAACGCCTCGGCTACATGTTGCGTTGAGATTTCGGATTCGGGGTTGAATGAGTAAGGAAGACGCGATTGAAGTAATGGCAGTGGTGCTCGAACCACTGCCCAATGCTATGTTTCGAGTAGAGTTGGAGAACAAGCACCAGGTCTTGGCGCACGTCTCCGGCAAGATGCGCAAGAACTTCATTCGCATACTACCGGGAGATCGGGTAGCGGTGGAGCTTTCGCCCTACGACCTCACCCGGGGCCGGATTGTTTATCGGTATAAATAGCTGAGGGAAGAATGAAGTCATTATGAAGGTACGGGCGTCGGTCAAGAAGATGTGTGACAAGTGCAAGGTGATTCGCCGTCATGGCGTTGTGCGCGTCATCTGCGAAAATGCCAAGCATAAACAACGGCAAGGATAGCTATCCGGATCACGGGAAGAACGTAGCAGCTTTTGGGGAGTAACTATGGCACGTATTGCAGGAGTGGATCTTCCGCGCAACAAGCACATCGTTATCGCGCTGACATATATTTTTGGCATCGGGAATTCGCGCGCCAAGAGTATTCTCGGTTCG
>CAZDYZ010000207.1:0-2892 GCA_964509525.1 uncultured Acidobacteriaceae bacterium | reverse complement strand
AAACCCGGCGCGAATCAACAAAGGCCAGAAATCACTCACGTCGTAATATGCTTTGTGGTCGTCGATTTCATCTTTGGGACTCAATCCAAGCCGAAAAGCTGAGTACTCCAGGAATCTCTTGCCGCGCCACGATGGAACGTTGAACAAGCAAATCCCGCCAGGCCGAACAATTCGGTAGCACTCCTGCATAGTCGCCAAAGGATCCCACAGATGTTCTAGGACCGAAATGCAAAGCACAATATCCAGACTAGCCGTGGGCACCTGATTGAGAATACCCGGCAAGATTCCCTCAATGGCTGTCACCTTGGCAAGGCTTTTGAGAGTCGGAGCCAATGCAAAGTCGACTAGTACCGCCCGCTCCAGCTCCGGCAGTACTGCGCGAACAAAAACTGCGTGGTAGCCGCAGCCGAAGTCTCCAAGCTGCTTACCAGTCAACGAACCTGCATACCTTCGAACCTGGCGCGCTGACAGCCAGACTCCAAGACGGTCAAGTAAGGAGGGTTGGTAGTCTTGTCCATACGCGCGCTCGCGTATGCCTTCGACCGGCGCAGTCCTATCTATGTTTGACATTTGCGGCTGCGGCATGAAGTGCAAGCGTAAAAGTGAAATTCATCGATCCAACGATCACGAACAGCAGCCCTGTCACAGCTAAGTGGTTAGCTGGAAACACGTTGCTGGGTAACCGCAAACTGGAATGGAGATATTGGCGAACCAAAGGCGTGGCTAGCGATGCACCAGCGAGCAACGTCAGAGCACTTATCATTACCGATCGGGTGTAAGAGAACATGCGCAGCCAGCGGCGCGAGCTTTCCCCCCTGTAATCCAGCAAGATCCGCACCAGGCATCCAACATAGAATCCGTGCAGTCCGAGTACGGACAATGTAAGCCCCAAGAGCATCCAGTAAAGTGAAAAAGTGATCGGGCCCAGCGCCACAGGTCCGAAGGTCATGGGCAGCGTCAATAGAAGACCGGCCAGCAACAGCAGCAGGCCTGGGCGGAACAGGAAGAAATCTGCTCCATAAACAAACATCGCCTTCAGGTTGATCCAGCCCGCTTGCCATGGGGAAAACCAGCCGCTGCGCTTATGATGGCTCAGCCGGCCTTCTGCGTCCTTATAGAACCGGACCGGCACCTCGGTGGTCTTGAGTCCCATGTGCACTGATTTCAAGACCATTTCCGACGCGTACTCCCAAGACTGCGATTGTAGATCCATTCTGAGCAGGGCATCCCGGGTAATTCCGCGCATCCCACAGTGAATATCAGTAAACCAACTGGAATAGAGAAAATTGAGCAGCCAAGTCGTTACTGGCGTACCGAAATATTGGTGCAGCGGTGGCATAGAGCCCGGCTCGATATAACCGGTGAAGCGCGACCCCATGATGTATTCGTAACCGGCCCTGAACTTCTCCATGAACGGTTCCAGTTTACGAAAGTCGTATGTGCAATCGGCGTCACCCATCAAAACATAATCGCCGCGAATGAACGGTATAGCATCGATGTAGGCGCGCCCTAGTCCTCGCTTCGGCGTCTTTAGCACACGAGCGCCCTCCGATAGCGCGATTTCAGCCGTAGCATCGGTAGAGCTGTCAATCATGAGAATCTCGCCCCGCACGTTGGCACACCGAATACCTTGCTGGCACCACTCTACGAATCTCCCAATTGTGAGTTCTTCGTTGAGAGCCGGGATTACGATCGAAAGCTCTGGATCCGAGACGTCGTCGGCCGGAACCAGCAACCGCAGTTCCCGGTTTTCATTACCACACTCTGACACAGCCGCGCCGATCGTTGACGAATTATCGATCATAAAGAATCACCTCAGAGATGGTAGCCCGATCGAGCCGCATCGGTGTGGAACATCAACACGGTTTCGAGCGAGAAGTCGGCAAGGTCTTTCCCAACCGTCTTGAGTTTCGCCAAGATATTCTCGGTCATCGTGATGATGTGACATCCAACATCATTTGCTTGAAAAACATTCAGTAACTCCCGGGGACTGGCCCACATCAGCTCGATGTTGGGATACATCGAGACTAGCTGTACCGCGGCAGCTATCATCGGAACGGGGTCGCGTCCGGTGTCGGCGATTCGCCCTGCGAACACTGAAACCACTGCACGCTCGCCACCTCTCAGAGCCTCGACACTATCCCGGACTTGGTCGAGAGTCAGTACGGCTGTGACGTTTACTTTCACCCCTGAATGCGACAGGCGTCTGACCAACTCCATGGAAGGCTCCCGTCGGGTATTGGTTACGGGGATCTTGACGTAGACATTTTCAGCCCAGCTCGCTATCTTATGCGCCTGCCGCTCCATTTCGTGAAATTCGTCCGCGAAAACCTCGAACGAAATGGGCTGGTCGGTAACGATAGTTAAGATGTCTCGTGCAAAGCCTGCGTAATCACTCACGCCCGCCGCTCGCATTAAGGTGGGATTGGTTGTGAAACCACGAATGAGCGGATTGGATCGAGCTTCCAGAATCTGCTTCCGATCGGCTCCATCGGCGAACACTTTGACCTTCAGCTCGGAGATAGATGTCATGCGGCCTCGTCCGCTTGTGTGAGAATCCAGTCGACCGCTTCTGGCAAAGACCTGACGCGGGCGTCGGGAGGCAATGTGGGTTGCGGCTCCGCGTAGCCACGATCGATCCAGATCGTCTTGCATCCAGCGTTCGCGCCGGCGTCAATGTCGCGCCACCGGTCGCCAATTAGGTAGCTGCGGTTCAGCTCAACTCCATACCGCTGCGCCGCACGTAACATTAGGCCAGGTCGCGGTTTACGGCAATCGCAGTTATCCTCGTCGTCGTGATAGCAGGTCAACACGCCGTCCAGCGGCAGCTCCGCGCGCAACCGGTGGCCTATCTCTTCCGCTACCTCCCGCTTTTGGATTCCCCTTGCAACG
>CAZDYZ010000206.1:0-8209 GCA_964509525.1 uncultured Acidobacteriaceae bacterium | reverse complement strand
TGCGCGGCACGTTCGCCAACGTGCGTCTGCGCAACAAGCTCACGCCCGAGCGCGAAGGTGCTTATACCCGTTACCTGCCCGGTGGCCAAGAGATGTTCATCTTTGAGGCTGCGGAGAAGTACCGCGCGCAGGGTACCCCCTTGATGGTGCTCGCCGGCAAGGAATATGGCTCGGGCTCCTCACGCGACTGGGCGGCCAAGGGCCCATTACTGCTGGGCGTACGTGTGGTACTGGCCGAGAGCTACGAGCGCATTCATCGTTCGAACCTGGTAGGCATGGGCATTCTGCCGCTGCAATTCCTCGACGACGAGACCGCCGAAACCAATGGCCTCACTGGCGAAGAATCGTTCGACATAGTGGGTCTGAGCGACGCGCTGGAGAACTTCGCTCCCGGAAAAACAGTGAAAGTGCACGCTACCAACGATGCCGCCGTCTCGATGGACTTCGACGTCACCGTTCGCATTGACACTCCTCAGGAAGTGCAGTACTACAAGCACGGTGGGATTCTGCAGTACGTGTTGCGGCAGTTACTCCCGAGTTAACGGTTGGGGGTAGAGCAATCCCAGACTGGCGTCTAAGGTCCTCGATTTCTATTCCGAGCGGACTCCAGTCCGCACACCGCCGCAGAGAATGGGTGGGACCGAGGTCCTTCCCATAGATTACGTAATCCTTCGTTTCCTGTGACCGACCTCACAGACGTCCACAGCTGTTGCCTCTATCGTTGAAACTTGAAATTCTCACTTCTGCGAGGGCATTCCCAACAAATGTCCACCACTACGACTTCTGCTAGTTCCCGCGTCCTCAACTTCACGCTTGCCAACCGCATCATGAATCCCGAAGAAGCCGCGGGGCTCATTCAGTCCGGACACCAGATCGGCATGAGCGGGTTCACCGGCTCCGGCTACCCCAAGGCAGTGCCGCTGGCGCTGGCGCGACGCATCGCCGACGCCAACTTGCGCGGACAGAAGTTCCAAGTCAGCATCTTCACCGGCGCCTCCACCGGCCCCGAACTCGACGGCGCCCTCGCCATGGCGGGCGGCATTCACCTGCGACTTCCCTACCAGTCCGATCCCGAGACTCGCAAGCGCATCAACGCCGGTGAAATGGAGTATATGGACATTCACCTCAGCCACGTGGCGCAGTTTGTGGAGTATGGCTTCCTCGGCAAGCTTGACCTCGCGCTCAGCGAAGTCACCGCCGTGCTCGAGGACGGCCGCTTGGTGCCCAGTTCCTCGCTGGGCAACAACAAGACGTGGATTGAGCAGGCCGAGCGTGTCATTATCGAGGTCAACGCCTGGCAGCCCGCCGAACTTGAAGGCATGCACGACATTTATTACGGCTTGCAGCCTCCTCCGAAACGCGGGCCGATTCCGCTCACGCACACTGGCCAGCGCATCGGCAGCCCGTATCTCGAGGTCCCGGCAGAAAAGGTCGTCGCCGTCGTGCTCACCGATGCAGCCGATCGGAACAGCCCATTCAAGGCGCCCGACGAAGCCTCGCGCCGTATCGCCGGACACATCCTGGAATTTCTTGCCTGGGAAGTAAAGAAGGGCCGCATGCCCGAGACCCTGCTGCCGCTGCAGTCAGGCGTCGGCAACATCGCCAATGCTGTGCTCTTTGGCCTGGAAGACGGGCCGTTCGAAGGCCTCACCTCCTACACCGAGGTCATCCAAGACGGCATGATCCGGCTGCTGAAATCGGGCAAGCTCACGGCTGCGTCGGCCACGGCATTCTCGCTCAGCCCGGGAATGCTGACCGAAGTCAATGCCGACATGGCAATGTACCGCAAACAGATCGTGCTGCGTCCACAGGAAATTTCCAATCATCCCGAGATCATTCGCCGCCTGGGCGTTGTCGCGATGAACGGCATGATTGAGGCCGACATCTACGGCAACGTCAACTCCACCCATGTGATGGGCTCACGCATCCAGAATGGCATTGGCGGCTCGGGCGACTTTGCCCGCAACGGATATCTTTCCATCTTCATGGCGCCGTCGACGGCACAGCACGGTAGTATCTCGACCATCGTACCCATGGCCTCGCACGTTGACCACACCGAGCATGATGTTTCGGTGGTTGTGACCGAGCAAGGCCTGGCCGACCTGCGCGGACTCTCTCCTCGTCAGCGGGCGCATCTAATCATCGAAAAGTGTGCGGCCCCGGAATTCAAGTCGCTGCTGCTGGACTACCTCAGCCGCGCCGAACGCCTGTCGTACGGCCGACATACTCCGCACCTGTTGGGCGAATCCCTAGGCTGGCACAACCGCTATCTGCGCACCGGCCAGATGAAGCCGAGGCAGGAAGAGTAGCAAATGGATTGAATAAGGCTCGACCTGATCCAGAGCTGCGATTTCGTTATCGCGAAGTTGTTGGTCATTTGGCCCCAAGCTAATCCGGTATTCCAATCCCTGGGAATTTAGTTTGTGCTTTTAACCATGGCATATAAGCACAGCAGCTTGTTACCTGGAGAAGCCGTTTGCTACGGGGCAGGCAGACGGAAATCGATGTCACGCGCCTCGTTGGCTTTGATGGTTGCGGGCACGTCGAGCTCCACCATCGGGACCTTGCGGGCGCGCTGTTCGTTGAACACCCACAGCGTCTTGCCGACGATGGCGTAGTTCTCGATTTCTTCGCTGTGATGATTGCGATATACCAGCACCGTCGCGGCGCGAATTTCTGCTTTCGGAGGAGACCGTGGCACGGAGTTTTCCGCTGCTCCTGACCGTTGCCCGGCCTGCAGGCGGGCCACCTCGTCGTTCAGCCGGTCGATTTGTCTCTGCTGGTCGTAGGTAACGTACGCACTAGTGCTGTCAGGGTAAGCATTGGCATAGGCTGGATACGATGGGGCCGGATATGAGTAATACGCGTCTGACCAGCCAAGCCCTCCATACCACCCTAACGACACCCAAGGATATCCGTACCAACCATATCCATAACCCCACCAGGGGAAGCGGCCTGGATAGTAGGGAAAGTGGCCGGGGTAATAAGGCAAGTGACCGGGATAAGGGCCATGCCCCACCCCGTTATGAAAACCCCCTCCCCAATACCCGCCACGTCCGCCGCCGATCGCCATCCCACCGCGTCCGCCCCGCTGCCCTGATAAAGGAACTGCGAGCAGAGCTGCAGTCAACGTCGCCATGAACATCCAGCGCCGCATAACAATATTATCGCTCCAAACGGGGAGTGGGAGCGGTTTAACAATGTGAAATCCTAGCCGAGGCTGAAATCTTCGGCCGGGACACCTAACTAATAGATGTTGGCCAGCGAGCTAATCTAAGGGCCAAACAATGTCAATGCGAATGGCGAAAAGTGGGTGGCAAGCACGCAGTCTTACTCCTCCACCTCGACCTCTTCGCCGCGCTCAGCTTTGACTTGAGCGATGATCTTCTCCTGTTGAGCTTGTGGCACGAAGTCATAGTGGTCCATTTCCATGGAGAAGCTACCGCGTCCCTGAGTCATCGAAGTCAGATCGGTACCGTAGCTCAGCATCTCGGCCATGGGAACCTCAGCCTTAACAATGGTTTTGCCAGCCTTGTTATCCATGCCCTGAATGCGGCCGCGGCGGCTGTTGAGGTCGCCCATGATGGCGCCGGCGAATTCGTCAGGAATGGTGATTTCGACGTTCATTATTGGCTCCAGAAGTGTAGGCTTGGCCTGTTCCATCGCCTTTCTGAAGGCGATGCGGCCAGCCATCTTGAAGGACAGCTCATTGGAGTCAACGTCATGATACGAGCCGTCGTAAAGGACGACCTTGAAGTCCACGACCGGATAGCCAGCGAGGTAGCCTCTCCCGGCGGCTTCGACGATGCCCTTCTCCACCGCAGGAATGAAGTTCTTGGGGATGGCGCCGCCAAAGATTTCGTTGACGAATTCGAAGTGGCCACCCCGGGCCAGAGGTTCGACCTTGATACGGCAGTCGCCGAATTGCCCGTGGCCACCGGTCTGCTTTTTGTGACGGCCCTGTACGTCGGCTCGGCCGCGGATGGTTTCGCGATAGGGGACTTTCGGCGCCTTAAGGTTGACCTCAGTGTGATAACGGTTCTTCAGCTTCGAGACCACAACCTCAATGTGCTGCTGGCCGGTTCCCGCGATCAAAAATTCTTTGGTTTGAGCATCGCGGAAGAAGCGCAGCATGGCATCTTCTTCCATCAACTTGTGGATACCACTGCTCAACTTGTCTTCATCGGCGCGCGTCTTGGGTTCGATGGCGAAGGTGATGGCCGGCTCCGCGAAGGTTACTTGCGGGTACTGGATAGGCGCACTCTTGTCGCCCAAGGTGTCGCCGGTCAGGGTGTCCTTTAGCTTTGCGACTGAGCCTATGTCACCGGCATGCAACTCGTTCAGGGGAATCGCGGTCTTGCCCTGCATCGCCGAAAGATGGGCGAATTTCTCTGCTCCGCCACGACTGAAATTCTGCAATGTCGCATCGTTTTTCAGGACGCCGGAATAGACCTTGAAATAGGAGATGCGGCCGGAGAACGGATCACTGATGGTCTTGAATACAAAGAGAGAAAGCGGTTCGGAATCGCTGACCTTGCGTGTTGCCGGCGCGCCGTTGTTGACCGTGGCAGCGGCTTTGACGGTTGCACGTTCAGCCGCGGTGGGCAGGTAATCTACCACGAAGTCCAGCACCTCGTCGGTGCCTATATTGCCTAGGCCGGAAGCGAATAATACAGGAAAGATCTTATCCTCGCGGATGGCATTGTGCAGGCCACTGACGATGTGGTCTTCGGCGATCGTGCCTTTGTCGAAGAACTCTTCCATGAGTGCATCGTCGCCTTCGGCCACCAGTTCGATCAGGCGCTCATGGGCGGCTTTTGCTTCTTCCTCCATGGTCGAGGGAATCGGACCGACTTTGGCCTTGCCGTTACCACCCATTTCATAGGTGTAGGCCTTCATCTTTACCAGATCTACAACACCACTGAAGTTCTTCTCGGCTCCAATGGGCAACTGCACTGGAACAACGGTACGCCCGAAAGCGGCGGTGAGCGATACCATCACGCGGTTGAAGTCAGCGCGGTCGCGGTCCATGCGTGTGCAGACAATCGCGCGTGGCAGCGCGAACTTGTCGCAGTAATGCCAAATGCGCTCGGTGACGACCTCGACACCGCTGACCGCGTCCACCACAACCAGGGCGGCCTCGACAGCGGGCAAAACCATCTCAGCCTCATGAATGAACATACTGAAGCCGGGCGTATCGATCATGTTGATCTTGGTGCTACGCCACTCGATCGCGGCCGTTGCGGCGGAGATAGACATCGCCCGCGAGATTTCTTCATCGTCGTAATCGGTCACAGTTGTCCCCTCGTCCACGCGGCCGAAACGCTGCGTGGCGCCTGCAGTAAACAGCATGGCAGCTGCGAGTGAGGTCTTTCCAGAGTGTGAATGCCCGACCAGGACGATGTTGCGGATGCTTGCGCCTTCGTAGTTCTTCACCGAGGACTCCTTCGTATGAGCCGTGGCAACACCGCGCATTGCAGGTAACTCCGCGAGTCTCTCAGAGGCGATGTTCCTCGGATGCAGCGCCACGGCGTGCGTGTCTAACCCCGAGGTTGCCGGTGAGGCTAAAAGGCGGGGAACCATGCCTCCCTGCGCATGGTGAAGCTGAACAAACTAAGAATCCTAGCACACCAAGTTTCTAAGCCTCAAACTCCCAGGCTTGCAGTTTCGCGGGAAGGATTCTCAAATTCGCTCTCGTTACGATAAACGGTATTCTTGTACTATAAAAGATACCCTGCAAAGCTGCTGGCCAGACCAGCACCACATCAAGGAACACATGGAATGAAACGTATTCTTCTCTGGCAATGTGCCCTTCCGGCTCTACTGCTACTTGGCACTACGATCGCGTCGGGCGGTGACACCACCATGCTGAGGCCTCCCAAAGGATCAAAGGTCGCTATCATCGTCTTCGAAGACCTCGAATGCCCCGATTGTGCCCGGGCTGCACCACTGCTGCATGACGCGGCCAAGGCCTACAAGATTCCGCTGGTGCAGTATGACTTTCCGCTGCCTCAGCATCCCTGGTCCTTCGAGGCGGCGGTAAATGCCCGTTACTTTGACACCAAATCGAAACAATTGGGCGACGACTACCGCTTGTACATATTCCAGAACCAGCCCTATATCACCAAACAGAACCTGCGTGGTTACACGGAGAAGTTCGGCGAACAAAACAAGGTCTCGCTGCCGTTCGTGGTTGATCCGGCGGGCGAATTGGCCGCCAAGGTGAAGGCTGACTACCAGCTTGGACAGCGGCTTCCGGTTGACCACACTCCGACGATCTACGTTGTCAGCAACACCGCGCGGGGAACACCTTTCGTAGAAGTCGTGGATCGAACTCAGCTCTATCAACTCATTGAGCGAGTGATGAAGGAAGCAGCCGACACCCCCCAGGACCACAAAGCCGCGAGCGCCCGGAGAACGCCACCGGCGCAATAAGGATCGCGGGGGAGTGCGAGAAGCTTTCCGAAATGGAGAATGATCTTGTGTGAGTTCTGGTTCTCGATAGGGGATTCCCCTAGGCCAAATCTAGCATTTTTTTGTAGTCCCGCTTGGCGATTTCGCAGTTGCCTGAGAGGCTGTCATTCTGCGACACTCAGATCGGAGCTTGCTGGCGGAATTGGAGCCCCTCCCGCTCCCCTGACCGTCGGATGATGAGTGCCACAACTTCCGCCGCCTCGTCGGGTTGATTTGACCGAATCGTATGCCCGATACCACTAATGTAAGACCCATGTCTCCCCTTTCCTCTCATGACCGCATTCTCATGGCGGCGAAGCGTCTGTTTGCCTTCAACGGATATGAAAACACCAGCACCGTTGCCATAGCGCGAGAAGCCGGCACAAGCGAATCCCAACTAATGAAACATTTCGGCAGCAAACGAGGCCTCCTCGGCGTCATACTGGATCGCGGCTGGAGCAACATAGCTGCGCGAGTGAAAGTAGCACAGGGTAGCCCTTCTCCCATTGATCGGCTTTTGCGCGTCCTGGAGGCGGTCGTAATCGAACTGGAAAACGATTCCGATCTGAAGGCTCTGATGATGCTCGAGACCGCTCGTGTTCGTAAAGACAGCCGGGACGTAATCATCAGCCAAGGCTTTCAGCATTTCGCGGATGTGGTCTATGGAATCCTCGCCGAAATGCGCGATAAGGGCCACATCCGTGCGGATTTGAACCTAGAGGCGTTGCGCGCGGCTTTCATCGGCATGACGAAGGGCCTGCTGCGCCACCAGGTGCTGGCGCAGCGTTCTACCTTCCGGGCTAATTACAGTTCCGAAGACGCCAAGCGGGTACTCGGCGTGCTGGTTTCGGCGCTTGCCTGCGAAGAATTGCAGTCGCCACTGAAGGCCGTTAATGGGTAGGCTTAGAACTGCGGAGATTTGAACAGCTCTTAACGGATCCCGGCCAACAACGACGGGGTTTTCGCTTATAGTGTGACTGTTCCCTGTCAGCTACATGCCCTAGATGTTCCGAGAAACATTGGAAACACCCCTCTTGGGACTACACCGGTGCCAAGCGCATGCTCAGGTCCACCGCGGGGGCGGAATGCGTCAAGGCGCCTACAGAAATGAAATTCACACCCGCTTCAGCGTAGGTGCGGACATTCTCCAAGGTTATTCCACCCGAGGCTTCAAGAGGCACCCGCCGATCTAAGTTGCTGACCCTTTCCACCGCCAATCGCACTTGATCCGGCGTCATGTTGTCCAGCAGGACGGCCTCGGCACCATGTTCCAGTCCAAGATCGAGCTCCTCTAGAGAACGCACTTCGATCTCGATTGGTTGCGGCCCGCGGCGGTTGCGCAGAGCGCGTTCCAGGGCGGCCACCACGCCTCCGGCCACGGCGATATGGTTGTTCTTAATCAGGACGCCGTCGCTGAGATCAAGGCGATGGTTGGTTCCCCCGCCGCACCGCACCGCATACTTGTCGAGAATGCGCAGCCCAGGGGCAGTCTTGCGCGTATCGAGGATGGTAGTTCCGGTCCCTGCGACCATGTCCACGTAGCGACGCGTAAGAGTGGCGATACCGCTCAGGCGCTGCATGATGTTGAGAATCACCCGCTCGCATGAAAGCACAACCCGGGCATTGTGGACGATAACCGCAATGCACTGACCTTTACGCAGCCGCACGCCGTCGAAGATCTCAGTATGGCTGGTGACTTCGGGATGAGAAGTAACAGTGCCGTTGAGGGTCGCAAAAACGTCCAGAATGCGAGAAA
>CAZDYZ010000205.1:0-10005 GCA_964509525.1 uncultured Acidobacteriaceae bacterium | reverse complement strand
TTTTCCACCAGCATCAGCAAGGCGACATTGCGGGCATTTGCAGTCGTCTGGATGTCCGGCAGCCGTTGCACATAGCTGGTTGAGAGGATCAGAACACGCGACCGCAGTTTTTCCAAGGCATTCAGCAACTGTTCAGAAGACTGCGGCTGTCCGACGATGCGAATATCTTCCTCAACTGCCAACACCTTGGCGATACCAGCCCGGAAAATCGCTTGATGATCGGCGATGATGACGTTGATCATGCTCTGGAACTCACTTTTTTGGGTCCCGTTCTTTCGAGTTTTCCGTGGCTGTTACAGACAACCAAACTGTGATCAACAGGGATCAAAAAACCGGCATTGCACTGCACCATACTGTTCTGTTTCTGGTTTATACCATGTAACGTTCCGCGGCAATAGCACTTTGCTGGGTAACTGATGGTAACTAACTAGTTAACGGGCGGTTGGCAAGGAGGTCGTGGGCGAAAAGCAATAGTAGAAACGTTTCGGTGGAGGAACCGATTCGGGCGGAAGCAGCAACCGGTATCTTCCAGTCTGGGTTAGGCAGCTTTTCCGGCGGGGCAAGCATAGCCCCTTACCTGAAACTCGAAACCGGCATGCGAAACCAGATGTTCACTCCCTCGCTGCTGGCTACTGGCCAAGTACAGACTGTATCATCAAGTCTTGGTTGCGACTCCTACATCCTCCCGCATCGAAACTCGTCCCAATTGGGCCGAAGTATCTCTTTCCGCGTTGCGCCACAATTTCCGTGTGCTACAAGATCACGTGGGCCCTGACGTCACCATTTGCGCAGTCGTGAAGTGTAATGCCTACGGCCATGGCGTGGAGGAGTGCGCGCCCGCGCTCGAGCAGGCAGGCGCGGAGTGGTTCGGTGTGACCTCGACCGATGAAGGCGTGCTGCTGCGGGAGGCCGGGATCAAAGGTCGCATCCTGGTGCTGTGCGGGTTGTATGCCGGCGAGGAGGAAGACGCACTCCGCCATCAGCTCACGCCCGCGGTCTTCCGCCTGGAAGACGCGCAGGCGGTAAGCAGAGCTGCCACTCGCTTGGGTCTCACCAGTAAGGTCCCTATTCATCTGAAAATTGACACCGGCATGGCACGGCTGGGACTGCCTTTCAGGGAGCTGGAGTCCTTCGCCGAAGGCGTGAAGCGTCTCCCCCTGATTGAAATGGAGGGTGCGTTCAGCCATCTGGCATCGTCGGAGGTACTCGACGACGAGGGGACACGACAGCAAATTGAGCGATTCGAGGAAGGCCTCCGCTTACTCGCGGCACACGGTCTGCATCCTTCGCTTCGCCATCTGGCCAACAGCGGTGCGGTGGTTGCGCGTCCTGAGACCTGGCACAATTTCGTACGCCCCGGGCTTGCGTTGTACGGATACGAACAGCCCACCTGTTACCGCGATGGCTCGTCGGCACCGGGCCTTCCTTTGCCGCTCAGGCCGGTGCTCGCGTGGAAGACACATGTCCTCGGACTGCGTGATGTGCCAGCCGGCCAGGCGCTGGGATACGGTGGTGCTTATGTCACGGCTGCGCCAGCTCGCATAGCTGTCGTTTCCGTGGGTTATGGCGATGGCCTGGCTCGGAAGATCTCCGTAGCTTCGGCAGGAGCTCCAGAGACGGCGACCGGTCGTGGCCAAGTGCTGTTACGGGGCCAGCGTGCGCCCATCGTAGGCCGTATCTCGATGGACTTGACACTGGTGGACGTAACACGGGTCTTGGGTGCGGCGATCGGCGACGAGGTAGTGCTGATCGGTTGCAGTGGCACGCAGGAAATCAGCGCCTGGGACCACGCGCGATGGGCCGATACGGTAGTTTACGAAACGCTGTGCAACCTCTCCAAGCGTGTACCCCGACGGCATGCGTGGTAAGGAAGCAATTTGTCGGTGGTCTGGAACAGTGGCCGTTTCGAGTTCCGGGTTTAAACAGTCGAATTCATCGTGAACAGCTGCTGCTTGCCCGCGGGAGGACGGAGGAGAATTCCTATCCCTGGTGACAATCCCCCCTTAACGAGCAATCTTTATCTGTCCAATCGTCGGTCCCTCGCGCATAATCCTATTATCGTCCGAGCAAAACCAACCCGCATCGATATCCCGACCGACGGTTCCACCGACGAGCGTCTCGGCCGCATCGTGCGTCTGTTGAGTGACAACGCCACGATGGTCATTAGTGGAACGCGTATCGCCGAGGAATTGGGCACCAGCCGCTCTGAAGTGTGGCGGGCAGTGCAACATCTGCGTGGGCTTGGCTTGCAAATCACGGGACATCCCGCGACCGGCTATCAGCTGGCAGCTGTCCCCGATCTCTTGCTGCCAGAGGTCCTGAGGCCGTTGGTGCAGGGCACGATGTTTGCATCGGGGATACACCACTACTTCCGCGTTGGCTCGACCAATGTTGTTGCCATGCAAGCTGCAGCCGACGGCAAACCGGAAGGCGCCGTCTTTATCGCCGAGCAGCAAACCGCCGGCCGCGGTCGCGGCGGCCACAAGTGGGAATCAGAACGGTCTCTCGGGATTTACGGGTCTGTAGTTTTGCGACCTGTTCTCCCGCCTGCAGACGCTTTGTTAGTGTCACTGATGGCTGGCATCGCAGTCGCCGAGGCCGTGGAAACAACCACCGGCCTGTGTCCTGATTTGCGCTGGCCTAATGATGTTCTGCTTGACGGCCGCAAGTTTTGCGGCATCCTCACCGAAATGAACGGGGAGCCAACCTGCGTCCGGTACCTCGTAATCGGCATCGGAATAAACGTGAACCACACGTCGTTTTCCGAAGACCTGGAGGCGATCGCAACTTCTTTGCGAATCGCGGGTGGTCGCGAATGGTCTCGCGTCGGACTGACTGCTGCTCTGTTAAAATCGCTCGACAGCCAGTATCGCAAGTTCAGGGAAGGCGACGTGGCGGCGCGCTCGGCTATCGTGCGCAATTTCCAGCAACGCTCGTCATTCGCCCGTTCGCGTTCTGTTTTTGTCGATGAAAATGGCGGCTACGAAGGGGTTACGGAAGGACTCGACGATCACGGGTTCCTGCTGGTTCGTACCCGGTCGGGCATACGCACTGTGCTCTCGGGTGGGGTCCGCGCACTGGGCGAGAGATGAGAACGGGAATCCATGCTCTTTGTTCTTGATGTAGGCAACACAAACACGGTTCTGGGTGTATTCAAAGCCAATCCCGTGGAGCACGGTGTGCGCTACGGGCGGCTTATCGCGCACTGGCGCGTTGCGACCACGCAGACCCAAACCGTTGACGAGTACGGCGTTCTCTTTCGCAATCTATTTGCGATGAACCAGCTGGAGGTCGGTTCTGTACAGGGCACAGTCATCTCTTCGGTTGTGCCGCCCCTGGATTCAACCCTGCGCGAGGTATGCGAACGATACTTTCACTCGCGCCCGCTCTTCATTGAACCAGGAATCAAGACTGGCATGCCGGTGCACTATGACAATCCTGCTGAGGTCGGCGCCGATCGCATTGTAAACAGTGTAGCTGCGTTTGAGAAGTTTGGCGGCCCTTGCATCGTGGTGGACTTCGGGACTGCCACGACATTCGACGTAGTCTCTGCGAAGGGAGAGTACCTGGGCGGAGTGATCAGCCCGGGCATTGGCATCTCGGCCGACGCCCTCTTCGAACGCACGGCGCGCTTGCCTCGGGTGGACATTCGCAAGCCGGGCCGAGTGCTAGCCACCAACACCGTCGGTAGTCTGCAATCAGGTCTGTATTACGGCTATCTCGGCTTGATCGACGGCATCCTCGAGCGCCTGATAGCGGAGCTCGGTGGGAAGATCACTGTGGTGGCAACGGGCGGTCTTGCGACTCTGATGGGCGGCGGCTCCAAATACATCCACGAAGTCGACGAATTACTAACGCTGGAAGGGCTGCGAATCATCTACGAGCGCAACCTGACGCATATGCGCCGTCGGAGCGAGCACGCGACGGCAAGTGCGGATTTGGTGTAGCGAAGCAGGCCGGCCGGCTGGAGGCGACTCCTCTGGGGATGCACTTTCGCGATTGAGCCGCGCCGCTCTGCGTTACAACTCTCGCCGCACCCGCTCGGCTCACAGCAACCAAAGCTAAGCACAGTGGAAACCTACTTCAATTACTTCACCGAGATTGAAGATCACTTTCAGCGACGCCGCGGCACCTTGTTGCTGTTGTCGCCCCTAGACTGGGCGCTGATGGAGACCTGGAAGGATGCAGGGATCCCTTTGGAAGCGGTGCTGCGCGGAATCGACTCCACCTTCGAGAAGTGGCAGCGGCGCCCAGCCAGGTTTCGCAAAGTGAACGGCCTGGCCTATTGCGCGCAGGAAGTGCTTGCATCGGCTCAAGAGCTGCGAGAGAGTGCCGTTGGCGCTCCCACGCGAGGGAAGCAGAATGCTGGGTTGGATCAGGGAGCCGTCGTGGAGTTCCTGCGTCAGAATGCCGGGCAACTCCAACGATTACAGTTGCCCCAATCGGTGCAACTGTTGGCGCAGGAGACAGCTGCGGCTCTGCAACGCCTCGCAGAGTCTTTGTCGATAGGCGCGCCGCTACAAATGGAAGAACTCGAGCGGAGGTTGACTGTCGCTGAAGAAAAACTGTTTGCCGCGATCTTAGCCGCGACCCCGGACGAGGCCCTGCTTCAGGTGCGTACGGAAGCTGATCGTGATCTGGCGCCTTATCGTCGCAACATGAGCGCAGCGCAGATCGAAAACCTTCACAGGCAATACGTCCGCAAGCGATTGCTGGAACGGTATCACGTTCCCCGTCTGAGCCTTTTCTACATGTAGGCGGGCATGGTAACCGGACGGCTTGGCTGCGCTGTAAGGATGTTATGGTCCGCCCGTTACGGCTGGCGCACTCGGTGCAAACCCAGGCTTTCAGCCAAGACTTTCACGAACACCGCACCACTGGAAAGCCATGAAAACACGTTGTAGCCCTCGTAGAATGCAGCAGAGGGAACATGATCGAACGCCATAGCCCGACTAGAGGGGCTCGCACTTCCAAGCGAACAACGAGTTCCGCCGGTTCTGCAACCACACTCTGGGTGAGGCTGGGGCGTTACCTCGGGGACCGATATTGCAATTGCAGATTGAAAAACTAGTTTACGGTGGAGACGGCTTGGCGCGTTTGCCGCCTGACCCGCAGGGTAGAGGCAAGACAACCTTCGTACCGTTTGTCATTCCGGGCGAAAGCATCGAGGCTTCACCGGTTGAAAACCGGCCCGGATTCGTTCGCGCGAAGCTTGACAAAGTGCTGATTCCCTCACCGGATCGTATCGAGCCAAGCTGCCCTTACTTCGGCCGCTGCGGTGGATGTCACTACCAGCATATGAACTACGATGTACAGTTGCGCTACAAGGCTGAGATCCTTCGAGAGACGCTGCGCCGTACTGCTAAACTTGAACTTGCGCCAGAGATCCAGATACACCCTTCAAAGCCCTGGCACTACCGTAACCGCACCCGAATGCAGGTTCGGCACGTGCCCGAGTTTGCCCTGGGATATCACCGGCACAACTCACACGATGTAATCCCGGTAGAGATCTGCCCCGTCAGCTCTCCTCTTATCAACGAGGCGATTGCTACAGTATGGAAGCTGGGGCGCGATGGTGTCATCTCGCCCTCCGTCCATGGCCTGCAATTCTTCGTGAACGATGATGAGACGAGGCTGCTAGCCGAAGCTTATGTACGCCCGGGCAGCGATGTGCAAGCAAGCCAGCGGTTCGCCGTGGCCCTTCGGAGTGGACTGCCGCAGTTGGCGGGAGTCGTATTCTATGTCGCTTCTGCTGCGGAGGGCGAGAGTCGGCAAGGCGGGGAGCTCACCCCGATCCATCCCAAAATCCTTGCCTCGTTTGGCGCCGAATCGCTTGTATACCATACGGCGGGATATGACTATCGAGTTAGTAGTGGCTCATTTTTTCAGACAAACCGCTTCTTACCCGACACGTTGGTACAAATCGTCATCAACGGCAGAAAGGGGAGAGCGGCGCTTGAACTCTACGCTGGGGCTGGTCTGCTCACCCGGCAGCTGGCCCGCAATTTCGATACCGTGTTGGCGGTGGAGTCTTCTCCGCAGGCCTTTGCAGACATGCAGCATAATCTGCCGCCGAATGTGAAATGCGTTCGCTCCCCGACAGAAAAATTCCTCGCCGAACACTCTGTCAAACTCGCGCGCGATCTGGTTGTGGTTGATCCGCCACGAGCAGGCCTGGGCCAGAGGACGGCCACAGCTTTGGGTCGCATGTCCGTCCAGGAAGTCACGTACGTCTCCTGTGATCCGGCAACACTGGCACGCGATTTGCGTATTCTGATGGGATTTGATTTCCAGGTCAAGCAAGCCTATCTGGTGGACATGTTTCCTCAAACCTTCCATTTGGAAACCGTCCTGCATCTGGCGCGCTAACCGTCTAAGCGTGATCGTTAATTTCGACACCAAGTGTGCGAAACTACGCCTGTTCCTCACTGACTGCCTCGTCTGCATCGGTTGTGGGATTGCTGCGGTATGTCTCTATGGTCTGTAAGGCGTTACTAGCCTGGTCCGCCCGGACCAGTACCACTACGCCACCCACTCCCGGCAAAATGTCCTGCGGTGCCTCGCGATTCTGGATGATTGCGTCGATCCCAGCCGACTCCAGCAGACCGCGCACCACCATCGCCTCCGACTCTTCGTCGGTATCGAATACCTTTACCAGTTCCTCATGTCCCTCTACTGCCTCTGCCATGGCTCCTCACGTGGATTGGATGCAAATACCGGCGTATTCACCGTTTGCGAAGCGTTTTACATATGTTGGCTGCAAAACCAACATTTGGGTGTATGATGCCGCCCAAAACAGTCGTGCGCAACAATGGCGTAGCGTTGGCCATCTAATTGTAGCGGAAAGCAAAACGGGCGCATATGATGCAGCAACAATCGGCAACTGCTTTTTGGTATTTTTTTTGAGGGAACCTTATGGGGCTATCGGAACGCGAAGAAGAGAACAGACGGGAACCCAGCGGCAGCGATCAGCAGGAAAAAGAAGAGGAACGACGCAAGCTACGCCGGCTTCAGGTGATGATGAGCATGGTCATGTCGGTCATCAGCCAGGACCAGGGTCTTACCGTAGAGGAGGCGGCAGAACTGGCTGCCAACGCCAAGCGCGCCGCCCTGGCCATGTTCCCTGATAAGGAGTTCGCCTATGACATCCTCTACAAGCCGCGCCTGCAGCGGCTCATGGCCGAACGCTTCGGGTTGCAGTGACGATCGAAGGATAGCCAGCTGGGGGTTGAGTTAGCCTCACCTGTTGATGCTCGACAGATAAACCGTCAGCGTTCCCCAGAAAAGCTTTGCTCGCATCTGCACGGGCAGGTGTTGAGCGTCGTCGGTGTACCAAATCCATATTCGCCCGCGGTTCTTCAAAATACCGTAGTCGCCTTCTGGCCCCACGCGAATGGTCTGGAAGGTTCCGGCTGGAGTCTTCACCTGCTCCGTGCCTTCGACGTGTGCCTGTACCGTCACCGTCCTTCCGCCGTCATTAATCGGGAAACTGTAGTTAGCACCCGGTTGCAAGGGTAGGCTCGCAACGTAAAGTATCCCTGAGACTACGTCGGTTACGCAGCCGGGTATGTCGTTCTCTGTTCTCTTCTGCTGATTGTCTTTGAGATTTCGTTCCTCCAGGATGGCTTTCCCACGGCTGTAATCGTACGTAATAACTGTCTCCCGCCGGTGCGATCCTTCCTCCGTGTGCTTCACCAGTTTGGACGAGCAAAGACTCTTGGGATCAAAATAGGAAGTGAAGCGGTCCTGCACGCGGTACAGTAGTGCGACGACACCGCTGGAATCAGCAGTGGCGGTTACACGGTCCTGCCCGCCAGAGCGCTCGACTCTCAGGCTTGCTATGCCAGCATTCCAAAAACGCCATTCACTCAGATAATGGAGCGTTTGGTCATAAGGGAACTCGAAACCAGGCCGTAGTGGCTCAATGTGTGCGGCGCTTCCGATTCTTGCTTCCGGCTGCGGTTGAACACCCACCCGCGCGATCTGCGCTGGACCCGCTTCGGGTCCGCTATGTGCAGGCGGAATCGCAACTGCCAGAGCCAGTGCTATTAAAAGAAAACAATGTTTAATGGGATTCACCGTCACCTGGGAAACCAGAGGATCTTAACGACGAGTGCCACCAGCATTGCCGCGGCGCCCAGCAGGGAATTGTACTCGCGATGCCTGAGGTACAACTTGCGCGAGAACCCGGCCGTGATGTGGCGGAACAACAGCGTGTGCGGGAGTAGGCTTGGTACTCGGCGCGCGTAGGCGTCGTAGTCTCGAAACTGACTTCTGAGAAATGCTTCTTCCGATCGGATGACCGGCAGGTAAATGACAACGAAGAGCAGAATGACGGCGATTGCAACCCACCAGTCTCGAGCGGCAATGGTGAATCCAATACCAATGATAATGGAGCCCAGATACAGAGGATTGCGAACATGGGAGTAGGGACCAGTCGTCGTGAGGACAAGGTTTTTTTGCACGTGTCCCGAAGCAAGGGTACGAATCAAGATTCCCAACCCCGCCATCACCGTCCCAACTATGAAGTAGGTCCAAGTCGGCCTCGCGCGCCAAAGATAGAAGGCACCGAACGCGAATCCAAGCGGCACCCTGATGCGCCCGGCAATCCGGCTCCACTTGAGTGACGATCCGCCGGTTTGATCCTCAGCCACAATACTCTCCCAGCAACTGGTTAGCCACCTCGATCACGGGTTGGGGCTCAAGCGAAATCCGCCCTGCATCGGGATGGTGGGTCTGACTTTGGTTGTAAATGCTCTCCGGGCTACGCCAGACGACGCTAGGAGTTCCGAAAGGGTCATTACCTTCCGGATTTGTAGGGCTGAACAGGGCGATTACAGGAACCTGCAATGCCGCCGCGAGGGGCATGTGACCTGAATCTCCTGCGATAAAGAGGGCAGCCCGGCGCGTAACTGCAATCAGTTCGCCAACCGAGCAGTTCAGCGGAAACGCAACCTTGCCCAATTCAGGTTTAGCGCAACGCAATGCGGCAATTGCCCCCATGCCATGGATGATGTTCGTCCGCCGATTCAAGCGCACGACCAGGACGCGGCCAGGAAAAGCCCTGGTAGCGACGCACGTGGAAGCCTGCGTGGCATCTTCTCGAGATACATTTGGGTTCTTCATGAGGTTCTCATGAATTGAAGCAGGACAACCGCAAAAGCTGGATGAAAAAGTCAATAAAGCAGATTCCTTATGGGTGAACTCACCCGATCCGCAGCGATTAGCAACCCAGGTGCCTATCGGGGGTACCTCGAATGCGCCCCTTCCTTCACAGCGAGGTTCACTGCGAGTTCAACGATTGCTAGCATACGGCCAAAAGCTCGAAAAACGGATATCTTGATTATACGGTGCAACTTACGTTCGGGGGTCTCGCTCAGACGCCGATCCTTGCGCCCGTCAACGAGATGCCGCGGCATGCCGAAAAGCGTGCTTCTGGGCTGATCGTCCCTGCGTCAACCATCCCTGGATTTCAGCCGTGAAAGAAACTCGGTTGTGGAGTGCTGTTTGGGATCCCCTACGATTTCTACCCGACCGCCACATGCCATCACTTCGTCACGTTCGGGAACGTCCTCTCGCCTGTAATCGGTGCCTTTGGCCTGCACGTCGGGACAAATCTCACGAATCAGCGCGCGCACGTCGAGTTCGTTGAAGATGATAACGGCGTCTACATCGGCAAACGAAGCGATGATCTCCGCCCGTTCTTCGGCCGGCATCAGTGGGCGGCCCTCGCCTTTGATCCGGCGCACACTGTCATCCCCATTGATGGCAACGACCAGCTTACCGCCAAGCGACTTCGCTCCAGACAAATATCGGAGGTGTCCGACGTGCAGGAGATCGAAGCAGCCATTTGCCAGCACGATCTCTTCACCGCTGCGGCGCCAGGTTGCCACCCGTTCACGCAAATCTTCACGCGAGAAGATTTTCTTTAGGTTTTCATTCACGCAGTTGTAGTCGCGGAGTAATGATCTATTGCCGACAACAGCTCTTTGTTTGAGACGGTCG
>CAZDYZ010000204.1:0-2200 GCA_964509525.1 uncultured Acidobacteriaceae bacterium | reverse complement strand
ACGCTGCAGCAGGTTGAAGGGAAGCTGTTCAAGCCCATGGCATGGACAGTAGCCTTCGCATTGCTGGGCGCTTTGATCTTCTCGCTACTGGCCGGGCCGGCCCTGGTAACCCTCCTGTTCCGAAGAGGCGCGAAACAATGGCAGAACCCGGTGATGGCATTCCTGACCACCCGCTACAGAAGCCGTGTACGCTGGGCCATTCGCCATCGTCTGCTGACGGTTGGAGCTGCGGCGGTTGCATTTATGCTTTCGATCTTCCTGGCTTTCGGCGGTGTGATTGGGTCAGAATTCCTGCCGCACTTGGATGAAGGCGCGATTTGGGTGCGGGGAACACTGGCTCCCAGCACCGGACCCGCCGAGGGCCTGCGCGTCGTGGACAGAGCCCGTGAGGTCCTGGCTTCATTTCCGGAAGTTCCGCAGGTAGTCACCCAGGTGGGACGTCCTGACGATGGCACAGACTCGACAGGCTTCTTCAACACCGAATACTTCGTCGATTTACTCCCGAAAGAAAAGTGGCGCCCGGTCTTCCGTCAGAACAAGGAGCGGCTGATTGCGGCCATGGACCGCGAACTCGAGAAGATTCCGGGAGTCATCTGGAACTTCTCGCAGCCGATCTCGGACAATGTGGAAGAAGCCGTGAGCGGCGTCAAGGGTGAACTGGCGGTCAAGATCTATGGAGACGATCTGAGAACCCTCGAAGCGAAAGCAGACCAGACCGTCGACGTCATGCGGAACGTTCGCGGCATCGAAGACCTTGGCGTCTTTCGAGTCATCGGCCAGCCCAACCTCAACTTCACCGTCGACCGGGATCAAGCTTCGCGTTACGGGATCAATGTTTCCGATGTGCAGGACGCAATTCAGACGGCCGTGGGCGGTAACGCCCTCAGCCAGGTGCTGATCGGAGAACAGCGATACGATCTGGTCATGCGTTACTTGCCCGAATATCGCGACACGAAGGAGGCCATTGAGAAGATTCGCCTGCTCGCGCCCTCGGGCGAGCGTGTTTCACTGGCGCAGCTAACGAAAGTGAAAGTTTTGGACGGCGGCTCAGAGATCTACCGCGAAGCGAACTCTCGCTACGTGGCGGTCAAGTTCAGTGTGCGGGGCAGAGATTTGGGGGGAGCCGTAGAGGAAGCCATCAGAAAGGTCAGCGCCGCAGTCAAGTTACCCACGGGGTACTCGATGGATTGGGCGGGTGAATACGAGAACCAGAAGCGCTCCGAGCGGCGGTTGTGGGTTGTCCTGCCCGACACAATCCTGCTGATTTTCGTCATCCTGTACACGATGTTTAAGTCGATGAAATGGGCGCTTCTGATCCTCACCAACGTAGCGATGGCCCGCATCGGCGGGCTGCTTGCGCTCCTGGTCACACATACGAACTTCAGTGTGTCGTCGGGGGTCGGCTTTCTGGCGCTATTCGGAGTGTCCGTGCAAACCGGCGTCATCATGGTCGAATACATCAATCAGCTTCGAGCCCGAGGGTACTCGATTGAGGAAGCCTCGGTCGAGGGTGCTGTCCTGCGACTTCGACCTATCATGATGACCATGCTGGTCGCAACCCTGGGTCTGCTGCCAGCAGCGCTCAGCCATGGCATTGGGTCGGATTCGCAGCGCCCATTTGCCATTGTCATCGTCGGAGGTCTCATTGCTGACCTGGCCATCAGCATCGTTCTGTTGCCGACCTTGTACGCGTGGTTCGCGCGTAGCGAGGATCATCTGCCTGAAACTGACGCCAATGCGGCCTTTTAATGATCGTTCCGGGCAGCGCCGAGGCAATTCGGCGGAAGGGACTCGCACCTATGAAAAAAGATGAAGTCTGCGCCCTCATCAGGAAAATAGCCATCATTCCCGCCATAAGGGTCTCGTCTGGCGAGGATGCGCATTTCGCGGCAGAGGCGGTCACGCGGGGCGGAATACCGATCGTGGAGATCACGATGACGGTGCCGGGAGCGGTGGAGTTAATTTCCCACCTGGTTGGTTCCGATCCGAAGAGGCTAGTTGGCGCCGGCACCGTGCTCGATACCGAGACGGCGCGCCGGTGTGTCGACGCAGGGGCGGGCTTCTTGACGGCGCCGTCATTTAATCCCACGATTGTCGAATTCGCCGCCAAGGAGAACGTCGCGGTCCTGCCTGGCGCCTTGACACCCACTGAGGTGGTCACGGCGTGGAGTGCCGGCGCTGACTTCGTCAAAGTCTATCC
>CAZDYZ010000203.1:0-2439 GCA_964509525.1 uncultured Acidobacteriaceae bacterium | reverse complement strand
CCTGATGAGCGGCACCACCCTGTACGTGGCCGGAACTTCGTACACCTTGGGACCAACCTTCGATTCGGTGAACCTCAGCAACATGACGCGCAACACGGCGAATTCGGTGGCGATCACTGACGGACTGCACACCACGATGGCGCTGTCGATGAACAACAAGCTCTACATTGGCGCGGTGACCTGCAGCAATACCACGGCTGGCTGTTTGTCGGTGGTAAATGTGACCAACAACGTTGCCGATCCACCGCTACCGCCGAAAGGCCCGGTGACGGGTATGCTAGCGATTGGTAACCGAACCGTGGTCTACGTTATCGAGGGCGGATACCAGGTGATTTACGACACCACCACCGATACGCCTCAGCAGACGCAGGTCATATTCCACGGAGCGCTCTACAACATCGTGCAGGTAGACGCGGACTGACCGCGTAGCAACTTCTTCACGGCTCGAGCCGCAAATGATGTACTCCCGCCTGCTCGACTGCCGGCTGCGAGAACGGCAGGTTGAAGGTGCGTCCGTTGTAGTAGGCATTCCACTGATCGTTGTAGTGCTCATCGAAGATGTTGCCGGACTGCCCATTAACGATGTTCAGGGTTGAATTGTCGAGGTCAGAGAGGTCGATGGTGAAGCGCTCGGAGGGCCCGAAGTGGGTTGTGACCTGCTTTACTGTCTGCTCGTCGCCGGAGAGTGGCTGACTTCCCGGCCCCGCGCCCTTCTTCAATATGGGGAAATGGCTCCAGAAAGGATGCTGAACGTCCACGCGATTCATCCCTCCCCACTTCCATAAGGTGAGCGAATGCGGAGCGTCCGCCCTTTCCACAGTGGCCTGTACAGCGGCGGCCAGCAGCTCATGATAATTTGCATAACCCTCGGGCAGCCAGCGTGCGGGCTGGTGGGCCAGCACGTTCTCCAACCACACCGGGCTCATAAACCAGCGATACTTCTCCCACTGGTCACCCAGTTTGGGTCGGAGCAGCAGCTCTTGCAGCTTCTTGCGCGAAAAGTAGGCCAGGGTCGGAGCGGCTGAATCGGTGGCCATCGTGCCGTCCCAGTTGCGCATCAGGTCGGCAGCCTGCTTCGCACGCTGTGACGGGTTGGGCGTGTGATCGACGGCATACACCAGGCGCTCGGCGCAGTAGCGGTCGAACTCGGAAAGAATGTCCGTCTGGATAGCCAGCATGTCGGTGAGGGTGAACTTCTTCTTGGCGTTTAGCAGCTTGTAAATACGTTGCGTCCGATAAGGAGCCATCCACTCCACGCTCAGCTGATAGGGATATCCCTCAGGTGTAATGCGTCCATTAGCGGTGGCGAGAATTCCCGAAGGCGGGTCATACACGCTGGGAAGCAGGTCGAAAGGCACATATCCTGTCCATTCGTGCGAGTCATCGTCGCCGGGCACCGGGACTGAAACATCGCCGGCTGCTCGAATCGGGATGAAGCCGGTGGCCTGGTAACCAATATGCCCCTCCACGTCGGCATAGACGACATTTTGCCCAGGTGCGCCAAAATGCGAGAACGCGGTGCGGAATTCCTGCCAGTTCTTCGCCGAGTTCACAGCGAAGAAAACCGAGCTGGAGACCTGCGGATCGTAGATGACCCACTTGAGAGCGAGCTGCCGTTTTTCTCCCGGAATCATTTCGCTGATGATCGGGCCATGACGCGTAACCAGCACATCCAGATTAATTTCCCGCTCACCTTTAACCAGAATTGTTTCCCGGTGACGTTCAGGCTGCACCCAACCCTGGGGTGTCAGGTATTCGCCCTTGTCGTTGAACTTCTCCACGTAGAGGTCTTCGACGTTTGCTCCCAGGTTGGTAAATCCCCACGCGATGAAGCGATTGTGTCCCGCGATAACAAACGGTACCCCGGGCAGGGTGACGCCGGCCACATCGAAATCGCCGCTGGTGAGGTGCGCCTCGTACCAAACGTTGGGAATTTGCAGATTGAGATGCATATCATTGGACAAAAGCGGCTTGCCCGATGTGGTATGCAAGCCGGACACAACCCAGTTGTTGGAGCCCGGCTGGAGTTGTTTATCGTTTTCATCCGGAACGGATTGCAGTCCGGCAAGAAGGTAGCTTTCCCCCTGCGCAGGTGCGCGATAGCCAGTTCCCCGCCGCGGCGCCGGGTCCTCTTCCTCGTCGGGTGTCGTATGTGACGGAATTTCGTTTTCGATGGATGGACTTTCTGCGCCCGGTGGATGATCGCGCCAGGATGAATTCACCAGCAGATCGGCCGTCAACTCCGGCCCCAGCTTAGCCAGGAACCTTTCTTTCTGCAGCTCCTCCTTGTAAGAGCCATGGTTGAGAAACTCTGTCAGCGACAAGCCAACGAGCGCGGAATCTTCCACCGTCCATACGTGGGGGAAGTAGGTGAGGAAGCGGAACTCGAGCGGCAACGTCTTCTGGTGACTGGCGATGTATGCGTTCACACCAGCCGCG
>CAZDYZ010000202.1:0-2942 GCA_964509525.1 uncultured Acidobacteriaceae bacterium | reverse complement strand
CTCACAGCCTGATGCCGAAC
Organism: uncultured Acidobacteriaceae bacterium; assembly: GCA_964509525.1. GTDB lineage: Bacteria > Acidobacteriota > Terriglobia > Terriglobales > Acidobacteriaceae > Bog-257. Next base: position 2,922 of record CAZDYZ010000202.1, on the reverse strand, counting down.
GCCTGGCTATTCACAGGCAGCGAGTAGAGTGCGTTCGTAAGCTGATCGCGGCCCTGCCTGCGGAGCTACGTTACCCACTGGTGCTGTCGGCGATTGAGGAAATGAACTCTCGCCAGATCTCTCAAGTACTAGACATTCCTGAATCCTCGGTGCGGGGGAGGATCTTTCGCGCACGACAGATATTGAAAGAAAGACTGTCCCAGATGACGGAGAAGAAACGGTGAATAACCAGGAAGAGTTCGACGAGATTCTCGACGATGCTCTCGCTTACTACCGGGAAGCCGAACCACTGGCAAGACTGGAAGATCGGGTATTGCAGCGGGTGAGATTGCGCGATCAGAATCAGCGAAGGCTTTGGTGGCGGTGGAGTGCGGTCGCCGCCGCAGCGATTCTGGCGATGACAGCATGGCTTCGATTGAGCGATCGAGCGTGGCATGGGGTCGCGCCCTCGACGTGGGGTCTGAGGCAAACACCGCCGGTCGAGTTAGAGTCGCGACTGACGGTGATACGGCCCGCCAATGAGCAGCCGCCAGCCGCGCGTACCGCTGCCCCGAAGGCCGTCGGATCGGGGAAGCCGCATAGGTCCTCTCCAGCGCCCCTTGTCAGTGCCGAGGGCCTTGCGATACGCGAACAGTTTCCCTCCGCCGTGCCGCTGAAACCCGAAGAGCGCGTGCTAATAGCTCTGGCGCAGGAGCATCCCGAGATTCTGGCTTACAGAACCGCGGACGATAGAGAGATCGTCATCGCACCAATCGATATCCAGCCGCTTGCAGGAAGTGGCGAAGATAAGGGAGAGAACTGATGTACAACCGACTGGTCTGTTTCGCAACCATCGCTGTATTGTTTGCTGCTGGTGCCCGAGGGGCAATCGCGCAGCAGGACGGGTCTGAATCCAAGGCAGTTGCAGCTGCCGAGCAACCGGCACCGAAGCATTATTACAAGCTTAATTTCGTGCTGCGAGAGACGGATAAGGGCAAGGTTCTTAATCAGCGCACGTTCAGCCTCGACATCAGTGCGGAGGCGCCGCGTGCTCGCAATGCTACCCCTCCCGAATGGTGGAACGTGCGTTCTGGCACGCGGGTTCCCGTCTCCGGCCCTAAGGACGTCAATTACATGGATGTAGGTGTGAACCTGGATGTGCGAGCAGAGGAAGTCCAGGAAGGACTCCAGATGCAAATCGCATCCGAGATTTCGTCGCTGGGAACAGAAAGCGGAATCGGTGCGAATCCAGCCGTTCGGCAGCTGAAGGTTCGCTCTGCGTTGTTGGCGCCGATTGGCAGGCCGACGGCGGTCTTTACCGCCGACGATCCCGCAAGCACGCATCGGTTTGAACTGGAAGTTATGGCGATGCGTGAGAAATGAGGGCGTCTGTGTGAATCGGTGTTTGGCAGATCAGCCCTTCAACCCGCTAGCGCCTGCAATCCGACGTGCTGCCTCGCCCAGCGGGAAAGGCAAACCCGAAAAATTCATATCCGTGCCAGCGCTTCTCGTACCGCCGCGATCGTGTCGTCAATGTCGTGCTGGGTGTGCGTGACGCTGAGAAATGCCGCTTCGAATTGCGAGGGAGGCAGCCATACACCGGCATCGAGCAGCGCCCCATGGAAGCGGCCAAACCTGGCTGTGTCGCACGTGGCCGCGCTTTCCCAATCGGTGACCTGTTTGCCGGTAAAGAAGCATGTAAACATCGAGGCCACGCGATTGGCAGTAAGCGGCTCGCCTGCTTTTTTCGCCGCGGCAGTAATGCCTGCTAATAATTTGCCGGTCATGTCATCCAGTCGAGGATAGTACTGCTCGCGGTTCTCCTTCAGCTGTTCGAGTGTCGCAATGCCTGCAGCCATTGCCAGCGGATTGCCACTGAGAGTGCCTGCCTGGTAAACCGGTCCGACCGGCGCAACCAGGTCCAAAAGCTTCGCCGGACCGCCATAAGCGCCCACAGGCAGCCCGCCGCCGATGATCTTGCCGAGGGTGATGAGATCGGGGTTGATGCTGTATAGCTCGCATGCGCCCCCGAAGGCCACCCGAAATCCTGTCATGACCTCGTCGAAGATAAGCAGCGTGCCTTCCCGGGCCGTGATCTCACGCAGAGCTTTCAGATAACCAGGCTGAGGCAAAACGCAGCCCATGTTTCCCACCACGGGCTCGACGATCACACATGCGATCTGGCCCCGGAACTGCGCGAAGGCTGCCTCGACGGCACTCGGATGGTTGTAGGGCAGGGCTAGCGTGAACTCCACAAGTTCTTCCGGAACACCCGCCGAGCCGGGAATGCCGAGGGTCGCAACCCCGGAGCCAGCCTTCACCAGCAACGCGTCGCTGTGGCCGTGATAACAGCCCTCGAACTTGACAATGATCTTGCGCTTGGTGGCGGCGCGCGCCAGCCGGATTGCCGACATCGTGGCTTCGGTTCCGGAGCTGACAAAGCGAACTTTCTCAATGACGGGAAATGCTTCGGTCACCAGTTCAGCCAGGTCGGCTTCCGTCGGAGTGGACGCTCCGAAGCTGGTGCCCTTGCGCGCGGCGTGGACGATCGCCTCGACGACCTTGGGGTCGGAGTGGCCAAGGATAAGCGGCCCCCACGAACCGACGTAGTCAATGTAGCGGTTACCATCGGCATCCCAGACGTGCGCGCCCACACCGCGAATTACAAATGGAGGATCGCCGCCTACCGAGCGAAAGGCGCGGACCGGCGAATTTACTCCGCCGGGAATGAGTTGTTCGGCTCGCTTTTGTAGCCTGCGGGATTCTTTAACACTGCGGGCCATGGTTCCTCTCAGAAGGCGTTCGAGGTTCTGCACTTCGCAACTTGGTTCTGTCCCCTTCCGGGTTCAAACAGGGAGTCTACCAGCGTGGATACACCAGACTTGTGAGCGCGGTCACAGAGCGGGTAAGCCTCTGCAAAACGGCAGCTCGCAAAGGGCAGTC